>JAFGTS010000013.1 GCA_016933965.1 Deltaproteobacteria bacterium
GATACAATGCCGTACCACAAGGAGGGACCATGGACGGAAAAACAACCCGCATCGTGGCGTTGCTGCTGCTTGTCCTTGCCGTGAACCTGATTGGCTGCTCGCCGACACAGTACATCGTGCGATCCATGGACCCCCTCATGGCGAGCATGAACACCGCCGTGAACAAAAATCCCGATGTCGACATGGTCCGTGACGCCCTGCCTGCGACACTGCTCCAGCTGGACGGGTTCATAGAGGCCTCCCCCAACCCGACGCTGCTCCTGCGGGCGTCGGAGGCCTATTTCGGCTACACCTTCGCCTTTGTCGAAAAGGAAGACAGGGAACGGGCGCGGATGCTCTATCTCAAGGCCCGTGATTACGCGCTCCGCGTACTCTTCGAAAATGAGGAGGTCAGGGACAATTTCAACTGCGGCATCGACGCCTTCAGGGAATCCCTTGAGGGACTTGACAGGGATGACGTTCCGGCCCTGTACTGGGCGGCCAACACATGGATGGCCTGGATCGCCCTGAACCTTGAAGACCCGGAGGTCCTGCTGGATATTCCCAAGGTCGAGGCCATGCTGCTGCGGTCCGTCGAGCTGGACGACACATACTATTACGGAGGCGCCCATGCCGTTCTCGGTGCCTTTTACGCGTCGCGATCGAAGGTCCTGGGAGGGGACCCCGAAAGGGCGAAATATCATTTTGACCGGGCCTTTGAGATATCGGGGTCACGGCTGCTCTTCGTGCACCTGCTTTACGCCCAGTATTACGCCTACCAGATGCAGGACAGGGACATCTTTGTGGAGACACTGGAGCGTGTGATCGCAACCCCCGTCGACTATTTCCCCGAGAAGAATTTCGCCAACGAGGTTGCCAAGAGGAAGGCACGGGAACTTCTGGAACAGGTGGACATCTATTTTTGACGGTCTCGTAAAAGGTTCTGGTACGACGTTTCGTTTCATCCTTTGTCACCGCAACGTATGCACAAGGACGCAGCTCATTTGATGAGGAACAGTGAAGAGGAAGTTACCATGAAAAGATGTATGATCGCGATACCGGCCCTGCTGTTGGTAGCAGGGCTTCTGTGCGGTTCCGGCTTTGCGGCGGCGAAAAGCCCGGTCACGGTCAAGATGGCGACCCTGGCGCCGAAGGGTTCTTCCATTATGAACATCTTTGACGAGCTTTCGGCGGAGATCAGGGAGAGGACCGGAGGCGAGGTGATTTTCAAGGTCTACTGGGGCGGTGTGCAGGGTGACGAAAAGGATGTGCTGAGAAAGATCAGGCTGGGGCAGTTGCACGGCGGCGGCTTCATGGGGTCCGGCCTCGGTCAGATCGTTCCGGCCGTGCGGGTGACCGAGATACCATACTTTTTCAGGAATTACGACGAGGTCGATTATGTCCGTTCCCGCCTGGAGGGAACAATGAACCGGCTCTTTGAAGAGCAGGGATTCATCGTCCTGGGATGGATGAATCTGGGCTTTATCTATACCTTTTCAAAAGTGCCGCTGACGTCTCTCGCAGTTGCCAGGGAGCAGAAATGGTGGACCCTGGAAGGTGATCCCATCGGGCGGGAGGTGTTCAAGGCGTTGGACATATCACCCATATCTCTTTCCATAGCCGATGTGGCGACATCGCTGTCCACGAACCTGATCGACTGTGCCGCATCAACACCCTATGGTGCCGTAGCCTTTCAGTGGTACACCAGGTTCGGATACATGGGCGAGTATCCCTCGTCGAATATCCTGGGAGCGACGGTGGTGACCCGGGAGATCTGGGACCGGATCAGCCCCGAAAGCCGGGAGGTCGTCCTTGACGTATCCCAGAAAGCCCATGAGAGGATCGTTCAGGCCACCCGCCGGGAGGACGCAAAATGCCTTGAAATTCTGGTGAGAGAAGGGATCCAGGTCGTGCGGGACATCGAAAACCCGGAAGAGATGCAGTATATCTTCGAAGCGGCGGAGAAGGCCAGGGAAAACCTGGTGGGGGAACTCTACAGCCGGGAGCTCCTGGACAGGACCCTCTCACTTGTCGAGGAATACCGGGCGAGTCATCCTGAAAACAGGACCATCGAAATAATTCAGTAGGAGAAACGGCTATGCGCCGCAGGGCACGTGGTGAGATCATTCTTGCCTGCATCGCGCGATGCGAGGAGTTCCTGGTTTCCGCGGCCCTGGGTGCAATGGTTCTCCTGGTCCTGACGCAGATCGTTCTGAGGAATTTCTTTTCCATCGGGATTCCCGGCGGGGCCGAGGTGGTCCGTCACCTGGTGCTCTGGGTCGCCTTTCTCGGCGCCGGCATTGCCGCACGTGACCGGAAGCATATCAAGATCGAACTGGCGGGACACCTGGTAACCCCCACGGCGCACCGTTTCTTTGAACTCGTCACCGGGCTGTTTTCGGTCATCATCTGCAGCATTCTGTTTTACGCATCAATTACCTTCGTATACGTCGATTATCAGGGCGGGGGTGCCATTGCCTTTTTCAATGTCCCGGTGTGGATACTCCAGGTGATCATCCCTGTCGGTTTCGCGGTGATCACCCTGCGGTTCACCCTGCGCTTCGTGGAGAACGTCCGCTCACTGGTCAAGGGGGAGTAACGGGATTGACGATCGCTGCGATCATCCTCATTGTCCTCATGGCCTTCATGGGAGCCCCGGTCTTCGTGGTGCTCTCTTCCTTTGCCATCCTGGGGTTCTTCCTCTCGGACATCCGCTTTGCCGTCCTCATTGTCGACATCTACAGCAAATTTTCCAACAACCCCGTCCTGTACACGATACCGATCTTTACCTTCGCCGGGTATATCCTCGCTGAAAGCAGGGCTTCCATCAGGATCGTACATTTTTCCCAGGCCCTCTTCGGGTGGATGCCGGGGGGGCTTGCCATTGTCTCCCTGGTGGCCTGCGCCTTCTTCACCGCCTTCACCGGGGCATCGGGGGTGACCATCATCGCTCTCGGCGGGCTTCTCTTTCCGGCGCTTATCAAGGAACGGTATCAGGAAAGATTTTCCCTGGGGCTCCTGACCTCGTCGGGAAGCCTGGGGCTTCTCTTCTTTCCAAGCCTACCCATCATCATATACGGCGTCGTAGCCGAGGAGAGCATTCCGAAGCTCTTTGCCGCCGGCCTTCTGCCGGGGGTATTTCTCATCGTTATCCTCTCGGCCTACAGTATTTTTGTCGGCACGCGGTCCCGTGTTGTACGAGAGACGTTTTCCGTCGCGAAGATCATGAAAACGGCCTGGGTGGCCAAGTGGGAGCTTCTCATCCCGGTCATCCTCATCGTGGGAATATTCGGCGGTTTCGTCACCCTGGGTGAGGTCGCGTCCATTATCGCCGCCTACGCGCTCATTGTTGAAATACTTATCCATCGTGACATACGGCCGGCCGACCTCCCGGAAATAATGCATCAGAGCATGGTACTGGTGGGGGCAATCTTTATCATTTTCGGCTCCGCCCTTGCCCTGACGACCTACCTGGTCGATGCTGAGATACCGCTTGCCGTGCTGGATTTCATCCAGTCCCACATATCGTCGAAGCTCGTCTTTCTCATCGCCTTGAATATCTTTTTGCTCGTCGTCGGCTGCATCATGGATGTCTATTCCGCGCTCGTGGTGGTCGTTCCCCTGATCGTGCCCATCGCGACGAGTTACGACATCAATCCCGTTCACCTGGGGATCATCTTTCTGACGAACCTCGAGATCGGATATTCCACGCCTCCCGTGGGAATGAACCTCTTCATCTCCTGCATCAGATTCGGCAGAACGGTCGTCACCCTCTACCGGGCGGCTGTCCCCTTCATCATCATCCTGCTCATCGGCCTCCTGGTGATAACTTATGTCCCCGCCCTGAGCCTCTGGCTCGTCGAGGTGACAGGGATACAGTAGGGATTTCGGATTACGGATTAGTAGGATTACGGATTAGGAGAAAAGTGCCTGAGTTCCTGAGTGCGTGATTCGTTATCCGTGAATGATTCATGCTTTTCACCATGTCGCGTTGTCGCTTTGCCCCGCTGTGGCTTTTAAAGGACGCCCGATGGATCGGGCAACTACGAGAACGGTTCATGGGATTGTAAGTTCGCATATTAATGGGTATGCAGATTTGTGAAAATATGGATTCCGGATATCCGCTGGCGCGGATTCCGGAATGACAAAGAGAAGTGGCGCGGATTCCGGAATGACAAAGAGAAGTGGCGTGGATTCCGGAATGAAAAAAAGAAGTGGTGCGGGTCCCGGAGCACCAAGCTGTTTTAAATCATTGACAAGTGTTGCGAAAAATGTATTGTTTTTTCGCACATTACTTTTTTACCGGCATACGGCAGGGATATTCCTGTGCATGCGAGGGGCCGGTGCCGGACCGGATGCCGGAGTTACCGCTGATATGTTTGATTGCCGGCGTAACAATGCCGCTTCCCCATTTCATGGAAAGGAACGTTTCCACGCTATGAACGAAGACATGAAACAGTATCTGCAACCGACGCCCATTATCAATTACGATGAGTCCTCCGTGGCCGCCTTCGCCAGGGCCAACGCCGGGACGTCGTCCGACCCGGTGGCACGGGCCGTGAGCCTGTACTATGCCGTCCGGGACGGTATCCGTTACGATCCCTACAGTTGCGAGCTCTCCGTCGAAGGGCTCCAGGCAAGCACCACATTGCGGACCCGCCGGGGGTGGTGCGTGGCCAAGGCGATCGTGCTTGCCGGATGCTGCCGCCTCTTCGGGATCCCCGCCCGGCTCGGATTCGCCGATGTTCGGAACCATCTGGCCACCAAGCGCATGCGGGAGGCCATGAATACCGATGTCTTCTTCTGGCACGGCTATACGTCGATCCACCTTGACGGGACCTGGGTCAAGGCGACCCCCGCCTTCAATATCGAACTCTGTGAACGGTTCAGGATAGCGCCGCTCGATTTCGACGGGCGCAGCGACTCGATCTACCAGCCCTTCGACCTTGAAGGGAACCGGCATATGGAATATCTGAGGTATCGGGGGGAACTCGCCGATGTTCCCATCCAGGAGATCATGGATACCTTCATCAGGGAATATACCTTCGACCTGACCATCAGGGACGCTGATTTTGATTCGGAAGCGGAGGAGGAGCTGTCCACCGGCTGAATCAGTGCTTGTTGGAATTCTGCTTGATGGTAAACTTGCCTTCTATCCATTCTCCGCGATACTGTGTGCCGTCGGTTGCCGTCAGCACACCCTCGCCGAACATGGAGCCTTCCTTCCAAATTCCTTCGTATTTCGAGCCGTCCGAAAAGAGAAGAACCCCAGGGCCTTCGCACATGCCGTTTTCCCATTCACCGTTATATTTGTTTCCATCGGCCGATATCATTTCGCCCGTACCGTTTTTGAGGCCTTTCCCCCATTGTCCGCTGTAACGCCCTCCGTCGGGCAGCGTTTCCCGTCCCTCTCCGTGGGCCTCTCCGTTCTCCCACTGTCCTTCATAGCGGTACCCGTCGGCAAGGAGCATGATTCCCGTTCCGTGAGGCACGCCGTTCTTCCACTGTCCCTCATAGCGGCTTCCATCGGGCCAGATAAAGGTGCCGTTGCCGTGAAACATGCCTGACATGACAGTTCCGCTGTACCGTGCCCCACTGTTGAAGGTCAGCATGCCCTCGGCTTCGGACACGCTTTCGCGCCATCGAAAATCAACAACCTCGTGGCCGTTGGTTTTCCGGGAAGATTTCACGAGAGGAACATTTTTACGGTTCACTGATCGACCTCCGTTGTACCAGCGTACTTGCCGTTTCTGAATTCTCCAACATATCGCTTGCCACTTGAGAATTCCATAATGCCCCAGCCGTGGGGAAGACCGTTTTCGAACTGGCCCGAGTACCTTCTTCCATCTGCCATGGTCATCGTTCCCTGCCCATGGTACTTATTGTCCTGAAACTGGCCCTCATACTTGTCACCCGTGGGATAGATCAGCACCCCGGTTCCGTTGAATAGAAAATCCTTGAATTCGCCGGCGTACTTCCTTCCATCCGGCAATACCAATGTTCCCTTTCCGTTAAATTTACCCTTGCGATAGTGTCCGCTGTACTTCATCCCGTCGGAAAATGTTTCCGTGCCCAGCCCCTCACACCGGTCATCGACCCAGTCCCCGATATATTTTCTTCCATCGGGCATGGTTGCTGTTCCGTGGCCGTTCCTTTTGTCTTTCTTCCACTGTCCGATGTAGGTTGAACCATCGGCCATGTTCAGGATGCCGTGTCCTTCGCGGACACCATTTTTCCATTCGCCGACGTAGCGGCTGCCGTCGGCATATTTCAGGATTCCCTGGCCGTCGGGTGTGCCATTGATCGTTTCGCCGACGTAACGGCTTCCGTCGGAAAGAGTGACAGCTGGCTGGCCTGAAGGCAGAGCCTCCTGCTTCTCATCAGGCCGTACCGGCACATCCTCGAGTGGTTTTTTCAGCGCCGTTCCTGCGACCGATATGGTAATTTCCTGTTCAGCCATCCTGCTGGCAGTTTCTTCGGCTCTTACCCTGAGTTCTTCCACCCTTTTCTGCCATTCCAGTTCTTCGGCCTGAAGGCGGGCTTCTTCTTCGGCGATTTTTCTCGCGGCTTCCTCGGCACGCTCTCGAACCTCCTCAGACCGTCTTTTCAGTTCTTCCTCGACCTGCCGTGCCGCTTCCTCTTCTTTCCTGAACCGGGCCTCCTCTTCTGTCACCCTTTGCGCAGCTTCTTCGGCCCGCTTTCGAGCCTCCCGAATCCTTCGTTGCAGTTCCTCCTCGGTCCTGAGATGCTCAGCCTCTTCAGATTCCAGCCGTTTCGCCTCTTCCCCCCGGGTTCTCGTTTTTTCCTCTTCCGCCTGAAGGATCGCCTGCTCCCGCTGAAGGAGTTCCTGTTCCTCTTCCTGTAACCGGGCTTCTTTTTCCGCCAGCCTCTGTGCCGTTTCATCGGCCCGCTTGCGCATTTCATCGGCTCGCTTGCGCAGTTCTTCTTCGGCCTGCTTCGTTGCCTCTTCTTCCGACCTGAGCCGTGCCGTTTCTTCTGCGAGCCGTGCCGCGGCTTCCTCAGCCCTTCGCCGTGAATCTTCGGCCTTTCCCCGCAGTTCCTTTTCCTCCACCTTGAGCCGCGCCTCCTCGGCCTCCATCTTTCTGGCGGCTTCGGTTGCCTGATTCCGTGCTTCGTCGATCCGTTTCTTCAGTTCTTCTTCGGCCGCCGTCCTTTTTTCTTCTTCGGTCCTGAAGCGTGATTCTTCCTCGGCAAGTCTCATGGCGGCTTGCTTGGCCCGCTGCCGGGCATCCTCTGCCTTTTTCTGAAGTTCTCCTTCCTCCTCCTTCAACCGGGTTTCTTCTTGCGCCATCCTGGCCGCTGTTTCTTCGAGCCGTTTTCGAGCCTCAACGACCCGCTGTTTCAGGTCTTCCTCGGCCTGCTCGCACGCCTGTTCTTCCGCCCCGAGCTTCAATTCCTGCTCTGCAAGTCTCGCAGCGGCATCCTGAGACCGCTGACGTGCCCGTTCGGCCCGTTGCCTCAATTCCTCGGCTTCCGCCTGGAGGCGCGTTTCTTCCTCGCTCAGCTTTTTGACGGCTGCTTCACGGTAATGACGTGCTTCGACAGTTCTTCTCTTCAGCTCTTCTTCCTCAACCTTGAGCCGCTCTTCTTCCGCCGATTTCAGCTGGGCTTCTTCCACTTTCTTTTGTAATTCCTGTTCACCCGTTTTGAGCCGTTCTTCTTCCTCGGCCATGCGTTTGATGGCTGCTTCCGTTTTACGTCGTGCCTCTTCGATCCGCTCGGCCAATTCGCTCTCAGCCTTTTCGCGGGTTTCCTCCTCCCGTTGCAGGAGGGCCTCCTGGTCGGCGATTTTCCTTGCGGTGTCCTCTGCGCGACGTCGCGCCTCTTCGGTTTTTTCGTGAAGTTCTTCCTCTTCCTTCCGCAGGCGGGTTTCTTCTTCAGCGAGTTTTGCGGCAGCTTCATCTTTCTTGAGACGGGCAGCTTCGGCTCTTTTCCTGAGCTCTTCTTCGGCTTTTTCTCCTTCTTCCTGCCGGCGAACGAGGCGTTCTTCCTCATCGGCAAGTATTCGAGCCGCTTCGTCCGCTTTCCGGCGGGTATCTTCGACCCTTTTCCGTAATTCCGCTTCTTCCTTTCTGAGTCGCTCTTCTTCTTCGGCAAGGTGCCGGGCTCTTTCCTCAGTCCTGGTTCGTGCTTCCTCAGCTTTTTTCTTCAGTTCTTCTTCGGCTGCCTTGAGCTCTGTTTGCTCTTCGGATTTGCGCCTCACAACCTCGAATTTTTTCTTCAGTTCCTCTTCTTCGATTCTGAGCTGTTCCTCAACTTCGGCAAATTTTCGCGCCGTCTCCGCTTTTTTCTGCCGCGAAGCTACTGCCCTTTTCTTCAGTTCCTCTTCTTCGGCCACAAGGCGACTTTCTTCTTCTTCGGCCTTGCTGGCGGCAGCTTCCGTCTTTTGTTGCGCTTCAGCGATTTTCCGGGTTAGTTCCTCTTCTTCTGCGGTAAGCCGGCTTTCTTCTTCGGCGAGTTTACGGGCCATTTCTTCCCGCTTCAGTTGGGCCTCCTGTACTCGACGCCCAAAGTCTTCTTCTTCTACACGCAGGCGTTCTTCTTCCTCCGCGAGCCGCCCCGCTGCTGCCTCAGATTTGAGTCGTGCCTCCTCCATTTTTTTCCGAAGGGCCGATTCTTCGTTTCTGAGCCGTTCCTCCTCTTCCATTGTCCGGCGTGCTTCTTCGGTTTTTTGTTTCAGTTCCTCCTCGTCGGAACGTAATCTCGCTTCAGCGGCGGCAAGCAGATCAGCAGCCTCCTTTGTCTTTTGCCGTGCTTCCTCGCCTTTTTTCTTCAGTTCGATCTCGGTCCGTCTGCTTTTTTCTTCTTCCGCTTCTAACAGCGCTACTTCTTCGGCAAGCCGCTGTGCCGCCTCTTCGGTCATTCTCTTGGTGTCGGCGATCTTTTTCTTCAACTCCTCTTCGGCGGCCCGGCCGGCTTCTTCTTCTGCTCTCAGCCGCGCTTCCTCTTCGGCAAGCTTCTGTGCCGCTTCTTCAGTTTTCAGGCGTGTTCCCTCAACCTTTTTTCGCAGTTCCTCTTCTTCGGTCCGGAGCCGTGCTTCTTCCTCTGCGAGGTTCGCGGCGGCTTCTTCAGTTTTTACCCGTGCTTCCTCCGCCTTTTTCCTCAGTTCCTCGGCTTCGGTCCGGAGCCTCGCTTCTTCCCGGGATTTTTGACCGACCTCCTCGATCTTCTTCTGCAGGTCTTCTTCCTCGGTCCGGAGCCGGGCTTCGATTTCCTTCAGACGCTCAGCGGCATCACTGGACTTGGTCCGTGCTTCCTCCGTTTTCTTGAGCAGCTCGGCCTCAACCAGTGTCAATGATTCCTCTTCGGCCTTCAGTCGTGATTCTTCCTCGGCTATTTTTCGTGCCGTCTCCTCCGTCTTGAACCGCGCTTCTTCGACCTTTTTTCGTAATTCTTCTTCTTCGGCCCGGAGGCGTTCTTCTTTCTCGGCCATCCTTACGGCGGTTTCTTCAGCTTTCCGCCGCGTTTCAGCGGCACGTTTTTTCAATTCCTCTTCAGCCAGAATACTTTCCTTTTCTTCCGCCCTGAGTCGTGCCTCTTCTTCAGTTATCTTCCGTGCCGCTTCCTGGGTCCTGAGCCTTGACTCCTCGACCTTTCTCCTGAGAGATTCTTCTTCGGCCTGCAGACGGGCTTCCTCTTCGGCCAATCGATTCGCAAGTTCCTCCGTTTTCAATCGCGCTTCTTCCGCGTTTTTTCTCAGGTCCTCTTCTTCAGCGGCAAGCCGGGCCTTTTCATCGGCAAGGCTTTTAATAGTTTCCTGGGCCCGCAGGCGTGCCTCTTCCGCTTTTTTGTGTTCCTCCTCTTCAGTCCGGAGTCGTGCCTGTTCAACGGCCAGTTTCTGCGCGGCTTCTTCCGTTCGTTTGCGTGCCTCGTCGGCTTTTCTTTTCAGTTCCTCAGCCTCGGCCCGCAGCCGGGCTTCTTCCTCTGCTATCCGTCGCGCCTTTTCCTCGGCTTCCCGCCGCGCTTTTTCGGCTCTCTGACGTGCCTCTTCTTCGGCCCGCAGCCGGGTTTCCTCCTCGGCTATCTTCCGGGCCGCCTCCTCGGTCCTCCGGCGGGCCTCCTCGGCTTTTTTCCGAAGCTCCTCGGCTTGTTCTTTCAGGTGGGCTTCTTCTTCGGCAAGTTTGCGGGCTATCTCTTCAGATTGTTTCTTTGCTTTCTCAGCCTGTTCCCTGCTTTCATCCTTTCGTGCGTTTCCCTCATCCCATAGACCCTCGAATTGCTTTCCGTCGGTCCCGGTGAAGGCGCCACGCCCATGGGGGAGACTGTTTTTCCATACTCCGCGGTAATTGCTTCCATCGAGCCAGGTAAACACACCATGGCCTTCGAAGGTGCCGCCTGAAAACTGACCTTCGTACATGCTGCCGTCAGGCCAGCTGAACGTGCCGATCCCTTGAAAATCCTGCTCGTTCAGGGTTACTCTGTAACAGCTTTCTTCTGCGGATTCCCGCTTCAGCATGGGTACACCGAGGTCCTCTCCCCAAAAGGATTCCTTGAAAAAAAAGGAGTATATGGGAGCAATGGATGTCCGTCAATAAAAATGATGGAAGGAAGTGATAATTATGAATGATCCTGATTTGTTGTATGTTGATGTGCGATCCCGTTACCCTCCGTGCGCAGGGAAGCATCCGGTTCGACAGAGCTGTGGAAAGCACTCCGCAGGTGACAAAGCTACAGTGTTTTTACCGGTATCACCATTCCCATCTTCCGGCACGCGTCGGCGATCAGGACCTTCTGCATTCCCTGGAGAGGCCCGCTTCTGCTGAAAAGTCCTTTCCCCATGGCTTTCATGATGCCGAGGACCCCGAGTTTTTTTACCAGCAGCATGGTCAGTTCCTTTTCCAGTTCGGCAAAGGTGCGCTCCTTGTCGGGAAGTCCGAAGAGTGGGACGGAAAGGTCGATGGCGACCGCTTCGGGATTGGTCGTGTTTTTTGAAAATGCCTCCAGTTGCATCCCGATGGTCGTGTTTGCCGTTACGATGGCTTCAACGAGCTTGTCCGGCTTCATGGTTCCTCCTGATTCTCATGTGATCCTTCGCGCCGCATGAAATCCTTCATGGATGGCGTTGTAGATTTTTCGGGGTTCGAGGCAATCGCCGATGACCCGCACCTCTCTGTCCCCTTGCTCCAGGGCCTTCGCGAGCGCGTCGTCCGCCCGGTATCCCGCGGCGATGACGACGGAATCCACGGACAGTGAGATATTATTCCCGTTCCGGTCGAGGTAGTGAACGGCATCATCCGTGATCTCCGTCACCCGTGCCCGGGTCAGACGGGTAATCCCGAGGGAATCCAGCCGTGGGTGAAAATCGAGGGATAGAAGGGTCCCCATGTCCGGTGCGATGGCGTCGAGCATTTCCAGTATGGTTACCTCCTTGTTCCGACTGGCCAGGAGTTCCGCGATCTCGGCGCCAACGGTTCCTCCCCCTATGATGGCGACCCTGGTTCCATTGACGATGTCCGGATCTCTCAGGACATCCTCGGCATTGTGGACGTTGGGGTTTTTCACGCCCGGTATGTGAAGTTCCAGGGGCACGGCCCCGGTGGCGAGGATAACGATGTCGGGAGCTATTTCCCGTATCATGGATTCATCGCCCCTGGTACCAGTGCGGACATCGATCTTGAGTATGTTCATCTGTACCGTCAGATACTCGAGAATATTATTCAGCTCTTCCTTATGAGGGGGGACGGTCCCCAGCAGGAGCTGACCCCCGAGGCGCTCGTTCTTTTCGCAGAGAACAACCCGGTGCCCGCGCGTCGCGGCGACCCGGGCGGCCTCCATTCCTCCGGGACCACCGCCGATGACCAGCACCGTTTTCGGGTCTTCCGTCCGGGCCAACCGGTAATCGCGCTCATATCCCACAACGGCGTTGATGCTGCACCGGACCGGCTTGTATGAGGCGAGATTGTCAAGGCACTGGCAGCAGCCGACACATTTGCGTATTTCCTCTTTTTTGCCCCTCGCGACCTTTGCCGGGAAAAAGGGGTCGGCGATCAGCGCCCGCCCGAGAAGGACGAAATCGGCGGCTTCCTCCTGGAGCAGTCCTTCGGCGACGTCGGGATCGTTGATCCGCTGCCCCAGCATGACCTGGGCGGTTGTGACCCGCTTCTTGAGCATGCGGCCCAGGGGCGCGTTGATTCCCCGCGGGGCGGCCATGGTGGGAAAGGTGCGGTGATAGGTTTCAAAGGTTGATGGATGGATCCTGAATGCCTGTATCCCCGCCTGTTCGAGCATTTCCGCCATGACGCACGCTTCATCGGGCCTGATGCCGCCTTCCACGTATTCATCCATGGGAAGATCGAAGATGAGGGGATAGTCGGTTCCGACGAAATCGCGGGTCTTCTTCACGATTTCCAGAGGGAAGCGCATGCGGTTCTCCAGAGTGCCTCCCCACCGGTCTTTCCGATGGTTCGTATAGGGCGACATGAACTGGGCGATCAGGTATCCCGCGCCGCCGTCGATGTCCACCGCGTCAAAGCCGGCGCATTTGGCCCGGCTTGCCGCCAGGGCGAACTGCAGGATGACCCGCTCGATGTCTTCCTCCTTCATTGCTATGGCGTCGGGGAAGGGAATCCTTCCCAGAAAGAGCGAAGAGAAGGGTGAAGGGGCCCACGGCTCCTCTCCCCCGCGTTTCGCGAGCGTTGTCTGCCTGCCCGCGTGATAGAGCTGAATGCAGGTCTTTGCCCCCTCGTTGTGCAGCGCGTCAACGAATCTGGTATACCGGGCGATGAGGTCGTCGCTGTCGAGATAGGGCAGGGGCATGCCCACGGAAAGCTGATGGTCCCGGGCCACCGACACGGCATCGGTGAAGATCAGGGCGACACCGCCCCTGGCGCGCTCCACCATGTAGTCGATCTCTTCCTGTCCGAAACAGCCTTCGATGGCGCCGAACCCTGCTGTGACCGGGGGATAGGCCATCCTGTTCTTCAGTTCCATTTTTCCGATGAATCCCTTTTCAAGCAGCTTCATTGGATGCTTCCTTTCTTGTGTGAACGCCCCCTCGACCGCCCCGGAACGGCTATGACCGGATGTCTTTGCTCAGTATCCAGACGCAGGGGTCCTTTCCGTGCCGCGGCGGAGAGATGGTGAGGATGTCGTTGTCCAGATGCTCCTGAAGGGTGCCGCATTGACAGCAGTAGTAGGGCATGTCCTCCCGCCCGAATGACCAGGTGTGCTGATGACGCGTTCTTCCCTGCCCGTAAGGCTTGCGCTGGCAGACGTACCCCCCGGTCAGGGAAAAGGCCAGCTCCAGGAACGCGTCGGGGAGGGGAAACAGTTTCGAGGCGGTGACGACGATCCGGTCTTCAAGACGTTCCCGTTGTTTTTTCAGGAAACTCATCGGCCGGTAGGCGCCGCCTCTCAGCAGTCTTCCACCGCTCCCGCAGGGGTCCAGCGTAAATATGACGGATTGCTCCGTCTCCCGGACGGTGAATGAGGCTCTCGGCGGAAACCCCGTACCGTTGCATGCGTCGGTACCGAAAATATTGACGGCGAGAAAACCGGCGCGCTCCTTCGGTGTCATCTGCTTTATCCTGGGCAGGAGCCGGTTCGCCACGCAGGTCTCATACTGAACACGGAGCGCTTCTCCCAGTGCGTCCTCGCCGCCGTGTTCGGCTATGAAGGTGAGCGTGGCGAGAAGCATGTTCATGTACAGGTCGTGGAGAAAGAGAAATTCATCCTTGACCATGGCGCAGAGTTTTTTCGCCTCCTTGAGATTCCCGTCCTGGAGTGCCTCGATGATGCGGTCCGTCACGGGCCGGGAGAGGTCCCGGAGTTCTTCGTCGGTGAAGTACCGGTCCTTTTGGCGCTTGGCTTTCACGGGCATCATCAGGCGTTTTGTAAGGCCGAGCCGTGCGTAATACCGGTGGGGGATGGCGTTCGGATCCTTGTAAAGATGCCAGGTACAGACATCGTCGGGGGACTGGAGCTCATCCACCGGCCACAGGAGATACCCCATGGTTTCGTAAGGCAGCACTTCATTCAGGAACGGGCAATGCATGCAGTAGGTGGGAAAGCCGGTCCGGTTCCACGTCCACCAGTGGGCCTCCTCCGACAGCGTTCCTCCCCGCCCCGGTTCATACAGTCCCCGCAACCAGAGGCGGGCGCCGCTGGCACAGGGTTTCATATGGAAGCTGAACTTTTCGGCGTCTTCCGTCACCGAAAACCGGGCGGGATGTTCTCCCGAACCGAAGCAACTGTGAGCGCGCCATCCCGATTCGGCGAGGAGTGACACGGCGAACCGCTGGTAGAGGCGGAACAGGATGCCGATGGTATACAGCTGTCGCCGGGCGGAATGTTCGAAGACATAGCGGAAGAGGTCTTCCACCGCTCCCTCGCCCAGCGTTTTCCCCGTCCAGCTCCACAGGACCGTGCAGGAATCGGCGAAGAAATCGTGGAGATCGACCCTCGACTCACTCATTCGACGGGTGAGCTGCAGTGCTTCCTGAATATCTCCCGCCTCTATCCGCTTTCGAATTCTGTCGGGAAGTGGAACCGGCAGCTCGGCGAGTTCCTCAGTCGTGAAGAGCCGTGCCGCTCTTTCCGGGGTGCCGTTCATTTCATCCTCCCCTGGTGCGTGAAAAAACCCGTGGGCTATTCCAGGTCCTTCGCGACGGCCTGTATGTGCAGCCGCGGGCTGCTGCCGCCCAGCAGGCTGAGGACCTTGACGTCCCGCATGATCTTTTCGACGCCGTAATCGTGCATGTAGCCGTATCCGCCGTGTACCTGGATCGCGTCGAGAACGATCTCGACGGCCGCGTCGGTGCAATAGGACTTGGCAAATCGCGGGTCGGCGGAAGAATAGGGAAGTTCCGAGTCGTTATGGGTTATAGCCCGGAGGTACCCGGATGTCCCGACGCTGAGTTTCATCAGGATGGTTCCCAGTATGCGCTGTATTTCCTGGTGGCGGACGATCATTTTCCCGAACTGGTATCGTTCTTCCGCGTATGCCCGGGCCTTCCGGTAGGCCGTTCGGGCGGCGCCCATGGCGGCGGCGGAGAGCAGGTTGTAAAAGAGATCTTCCGTTGCCTGCAGAATGGGAGCGGCGCCGCGCCGCTCACCGATGACGGCGCCGGGAGGGACTTCCATGTCTTCGAATATGACCGGCGCGAAAGGATTCAGCTTGAGTCCCGTGAACCCGGCCGTTTCGCCGACACGGCAGCCGGGCTTTCCCGGCTCGGCAACGATACAGGTAATATCCGCACCCGCGGAGCCTTCATCGAAGAAAACGCAGAAGTGCCGCGCGAGAAAGGCGTTCCCCGTCAGCTGGCTCGTTCCCGAGAGATACAGTTTTCCGTCCCGTTCGGCGAGAGTGAGCCGGTTCTCATCGAGATAGGGAAGGGGCGTCACCGTACCGATGACCGGTTCAGCGCCATCGGCGTTCGCCAGCATTGGGAGAAAGGTCTTTTTCTGTTCGTCGCTGCCCGAGGCGATGCACCGGGCCGCGGCGAAATGGTGAGCGAAAACACTGGCCACACCGGCGCATTCCCCGGCGAGAACATCCACGACCAGGGCGGCGCAAAGGTCTGACTGCCCGAAGCCGCCGAATTCCTCAGGGATCAGGAGCCCCGGAAAGCCGACATCCCGGCTTTTGGTCCACAGGGATCTCGTCCAATCCGGCGACGGGGTGAGATCGATATCCGGCATGTGAGGCCCGATCTCCTTTGCGGCGAACTTACGGCTTAATTCAAGTATGTCTCTGAGCTCTTCCGTTAACATGATCCGATCACCTCCCCGATCTCATGGATGAAAAGATCTATTTTGTTCGCCTGGTTGCTCCCCTCGTATATCTGTGAAGCCTTGGCGTCCCGGTATATCTTTTCCATGCCGAACCGGTATGCCATTCCTTCAATGCCGGTGATGTCGAGAACGCGGGAAGCCACGTCCATGGCCATGTCCGTCCCTGCGGCCTTGAGAGCCGACCCCTGACTGGCGAAGTATTCCATGATTTCGTCGGTGACGAGGGAATGTTTGAATCTGCTGATCGCACGGGATATCCAGGCGGGGCTGACAAGACCCTGGAGGGATTCGTTCATCAGGAGCGACCCCGGGAGAATTTTGAGGGCGGCCTTTGCCGGGATGTTCTCGAGAATGCGGAACACGTGCAGCTTGTCAAGGGCGATGGCGAACTCAAAACATTTGGTGCGGATCACCATAATGTCCTTGAGCATATCGGCAATGGCGATCTGGACCCAGTTCTCGTCGATGAGGCGGTGTCCCCCCACCTTTTTTTGATAGGCGAATTGAATGCACCGTTCCAGCGCTCCCCGAGCGTTTCCCAGACCGAGCATGCCCACCACGCCTCTCGTGATGGACAGTATCTCACGGGTGTGCCGCAGCCCTCGCCCGGGCTCTTCCCATATATGTTTGTCGGGAACAAAGACGTCGTCAAAGACCAGCGCCGCCGTGTGCTTGGCCTTGTGACCGCATTTGTGCTCGAGGCGTTCGACGGAGAAGCCCTTTGACGTGGTGGGAATGAAAAACGTTCCCATGACATCGGACGCCGGCCGTTCGGGATCGGTACTGATGGTGGCCACCACGTAGTGCGCGAGATCGCCGTTGGTGATGAACTGTTTCCTGCCGTTGATGATGTAACCGCCGGGTACCTTCTTCGCGAAGGCCGACGGTTTCATTGTCGACATGGCGACGGGATCTTCGGCATCGGTGCCGGCGCTCGGTTCGGTGATGCTCCAGGCGAAGGAAAGCGGCCGTCCCTCGTCCTGCGCTTTTGCCATATCCTGCAATATCTTGATGCAGATCTCCGGCTTGAATTCCACGAAGGCGCAGGCCACACCGAAGAGATTGAAAAGGTACCATGCCGAAAGACCGACACAGGCTGTGAAGGATTCCTCAATGAAGGCGAAGCAGTCAAGGGCGCTCCATCCCAGCCCGCCCATCTTCTCCGGGACAAACCCCGTCAGCGCCTTTCTCTTGTTGAGCTCGCTGAAGAGTTCCCAGTCCAGATAGGATGGGTCTTCCTGGCATTTCGTGTCGATCTCGAGGACTTTCGGCAGCAGGACTTCCCGTGCGATCCGCCTTCCCATCATCTGGGCCTTTTCAGCGCGGGCCACGTAACGCGGAAAGCGGTCCTTCATTTTGAGCAGCAGTGGAACATTGTGGAGCAGATCGGATGTGTCGGAAAAGAGACCGTACTTCAGGGTAAAAAAATCCATAGGTTCCCTCCTTTTACACGCTTTGAAACGATGACCCGGAACGGCGCCCCCTTTACCCGCCGCTGCCGGGCTTATCGTGCTATACCCATTCCACGGGACAGCGGGTGCGCGCCACGGGGTTGTCGAGCTTCCCCCGCGGGTACCCGACGCAGATGCTGGTCACCAGGTCATAGGGATAACCGATGCCCAATGACTGCCTGGTCTTTTTCGGCAGGTACTTGAGAGCGTTCTTTATCAGGCCGATGTATACCGTCCCAAGACCGAGTGAATGCGCCGCCAGGACCAGATTCTGGCAGGCGAGGCCGGTGTCGAAGAGCGGATCGCCGATGCCCCGGACGTCGGCCAGGACATGAATGACGGCCGGTGCGCCGAAGGTGATCGAGCCGTTCGATAATTTTACCTTTTCAATGGCGGCGATAGGCCGCTGATCCATCTTGTTGACCATGAGGTAACTGACAAAGTGGACGAGGGCCCTGTTCCACCAGCTTGTTCCCGTATAGATGCCCCCGATGAGATACAGGATCTTCGCGCATTGCCGGTCAAGCTCCTCTATCCGTGCCTTGTCGGTCATGACGGAAAATTTCCAGGGTTGACAGTTGCCCCCTGACGGCGCCCAGCGGGCCGCTTCGATGATCCGCTCCAAAAGCTCCCGCGGTACGGGTTTGTCCCTGAAGAGCCGGATGCTGCGGCGCCGGTAGATGACCCGTTCCGTTTCGGTAAGTTCCTTTTCTATGTCTTCGAATTTTCTTTCGGCATCCTTCTCGCCGAAGGGCATTGGAAATGACATTTCCGGCGACCGGTCGTCGGGGGTCCTGTATCGGCCTTTCAGAACGCGGTATTCCCCTCTGGTCTTGATGGCCCCCGTGGGACAGACGGCTTCGCAGTTGTTGCAGGCAAGGCAGGCCAGTTCCATTTTAACCAGTCCCGTCGGGTAGGGGATCTTTTTCTCATCGTCCCACTGGATACACGAGGTGGGACATGCTTCGTAGCAGGCCTTGCAATTCTTGCATTTTTCCTCATCGAACTCGAATCTGGGAATCTTGGTGGGCGGATAATGAGCGTATCTCAACTTTTCAAGAAACATGGAATCCTTCATTGCCGTATCCCTCCTTATTGATTGGCCGATAACAGGACCGGAGCAGAAAGATTTCTCCGGTTTCTTCACATTGTTCCACGCGGGAACGCGGCTTGAAGCCGTGTGATACCGTATGTCTGGGCTGAGAGTGATGAGCTTGAGCGTCTTGTCGAACTGCCTGACCGGCAGTTTTGGATATGTGAAATGAGAGATCGAACAGTCGCCCGTCTTGTCAAAGGATATACCGTGGCAGCTTCGTCAAAAGTTCCTTCCAACTTTTTGCACCGTATTTCCGGGATCCGAGCGCCGTGCCGCTGAACTTGATTACGAAGCCGCCCCATATACTGATTATTACGAGGGCACCATATTGCCGCCCGGGGCATTCTGCGTGGTGATGCTTCCTCCTCATAATGCCCCGTTTCGATCATTCGATCATGCATGCCTTTTCCGGTACCTCCTATAATAGTGAATTTGACCGAATAGTCAAGGAAAAAAACGGAGGATGTGAAAAAATGTCGCCCTTGCCGCGCAGAGTTATCATCATATCAGCAGTAATAACGAAAGAAAGAAAGAACGCCCGCCGGCCGCCACACGGATGGATGTTTCCAGCGTATGATTAGTTACTGAATAAATATCTTTACCCCTTCCCTTTGTCCCGAGGCGAAATGTCCTCTCATTGCCTCTCGGGACGGGCATTTGCGGAACCGGGGCGCCCCTATCGCCACGTGGAGATGCGCCGATTGGAACGGGCGTCAAAGAACTGTACACCAACTGAACATTACATAATATCGGATCATACTGATTATACTGCGAGTGAACCGAAAGTGATATTTGCAATCAACTATAATTATCTATAACTTATTGATAAACAGTGATTCTCAGTATGTTTTCATTATGGTGTGGTTCCCTGGAAAAATATTTGACGCTCACAATTATCTTGACTAATGAGTCGTAATATATCACTATGGCGGCATCTGAGTAATATCCCAAATCGGATAAGGAGGAGCACAATGCGTGAAGTAGCTGTTCTTGGCGTCGGCATGACCCGTTTTGGCAAATTCCTCGATAAGGGCATCAAGGACCTGGTCCGGGAAGCCGTTGAGGACACGATCCGTGACGCGGGAATTCGAAAGGATGTTATCGAAGCGGCCTATGTGGGAAACGCCGCCGCCGGCATCATGACTGGACAGGAACAGATCAGGGGGCAGGTGACCCTCACGGCGATGGGAATAGAGGATATCCCCGTAATCAATGTGGAAAGTGCCTGCGCAAGTTCCGCAGCGGGGTTCCATCTCGGATGGCTCAGTGTCGCGTCCGGTCTCTATGATTGTGTCCTGGCCGTGGGATTCGAAAAGCTGTACGACCTGGACAAGATGAAGTCCTTCCAGGCGCTCGGCACGGCCGCCGATATAGATATGTTTCAGTCATCCCTTGAAGAAATAGCGAAACAATATGAAGGAATGAAGATCTTTCAGGAAGGGAGCGGGCAGAACCGGAGCGTCTTTATGGACATGTACGCCTTCGTGATCCGCCCCTATATGGAGAATTTCGGTCTGACCCAGGAACACTTCGCGAAGCTCTCGGTTAAAAGTCACAGGAACGGTGCCATGAATCCCCATGCCCAGTATCAAAAGGAAGTGACCCTTGAAGAGGTTATCAGTTCCGGTGACATTGTCTATCCGTTGACCCGGATGATGTGCGCCCCCATCGGTGACGGGGGCGCCGCTGCCATCCTCTGTTCGAAAGAGATGGCCGCCCGGTATACGACCAGGCCCGTATGGGTCGCCGGTTCGGTCGTAGCGAGCGGTTCCCGTGATGTCACGCGCAAGACGACCGTCACCGGGCGGATGTCGGACGTTCTGTATGACAAGAGCGGCGTCGGTCCCGGAGATATCGACGTGGTGGAGGTTCATGACGCAACGTCACCATCGGAGATCATGTCACTGATCCAGTTGAACATCGTCAAGGGAGAAGACGCCCCGAAATGGATTGATGAAGGATATCTCGAGATCGACGGGAAGATACCCTGCAATACATCGGGAGGACTGGTAACCAAGGGACATCCCATCGGCGCGACGGGGTGCGGTCAGATCTATGAGATCGTCAAGCAGTTGAAAGGCGAAGCGGGCAAGCGGCAGGTCAAGGACCCGATGGTGGGGATGACCCACAACGGAGGCGGTATCATCGGCATCGACGCGTCCGCCATGGCGCTCCACCTGTTCAAACGCTGACGGGCGCCATATCCTATCCTCCCCCGTCACCGGGGAAGGATATGGACCGTGGTCCCACATGCGTGGGGGGGGTTATTTCTTTTCGTACAGTTTTTCCAGCAGCTGCGTTTTCTTGGTCGATCGTTCCAGGGTGTTCGGTTTCAACCAGGTGATGGCGGGAGAGATCTTCAGTATCTTGTGCATCTTTTCCTTCATCTCCTGTTCCAGTTGCGGCAGGTCGCTTTCCTGTATCTCTTCACCATGCTCGATCTTCAGTTTCATGGGCGGTACCACCCGGGGGGGCGGTTCCTCGAGAACGACCCGGAACGCTCCGGTCACCCGGGGAGTGAAGGAATGGATGACTCCCTCGATGGCGGCGGGATAGACGGGAACGCCCTTTACCTTGAGCATATCGTCGGCACGCCCCACGATCTTGTACCTGAACCCCGACAGGCCGCAGGGACAGGGCTCCGTAAAGACCTGGTGAATATCATTCATGGTGAAACGAAGGTCGAACCACACGGCCGCTTCCGGATTGAGGGAAGAGGCGCACATCAGTCCCGTCGCACCGTGTTCCATGGGGACCTTTTTCTTCGTTTCGGGATCGACCAGTTCATAATAAGCGAAATCGTCGGCGATCCAGTGCATTCCCTGGTAGACGGGATAGTCGCAGGATACGCCGTATCCAGCCCCGAGATCGTAAAGCTTTCCTCCGTATTCGGATTCTATGCGTTCCCTGACCTCGGGAATGCCGGCGCCCGGTTCCGCCCCGCAGAGAAGGATCTTGATGCCCAGGTTCTTCACGGGTTCCCCGATGACATCGGGCGCCCGCTCGATGAGGTGCAGGGCCAGGGATGGAGTGCCTGCGAAGACATTGACCTTGAAAAGCTTCAGGAACTGGAGGATCCGGTCCGTGCCGGCCTCTGCTCCGATGGGGACAATCTTGATGCCGGGATAGTTCATGTACCATATCAGAAGTGGGGTTCCTGCCGCGTGCATCGACAGGCCGAAGCACTGGCCGATTATGTCTCCCGGCCTGACTCCCATGCGCCATGCCGCCCGTGACGCGAATTCCTGCGCTTCCACAAGCGCCGCCCTGAAGTTCGGGTAGGGCGTGGGAATCCCCGTTGTTCCCGAGGTCGTTGCTATGAGATAGAGGTCGTCCATGCGCTTTTGACCGAAGAGGTGGGTCATGAGTTTGTACATGTCCAGGCCGACCTCGTCAATGGCTTCCCTGATCTCCGCCTGGCCGCAGATGGGGATCGCTTCGGCGAAGTCGTCGAAATTCTTGATGTCCTCGGGCCGAACACCGGCCTTCTCAAAGCGCTTCCGGTTGAAGGGGCAGTTGTCATACTGCCATTTCAAGGCCTTCCGCAATTTCTTCCACTGGAGATCGCGAATTTCCGGCGTGTTCAGCATGGGTTCTATTTCCATGTTCCAGTATTTTCTCTCACGACTGTCCATACTGTCCTCCTTTACCCCGTGGCCCCCGTCTCGAGACGCCATGGTATCTTTTTCCCTATTTTGTTACTGTGCATGACACATGGTCCCACCGGTCGTGTCAAAAGATATGAATCCGATTAAAAGGCCCCCATGAGCGTCAGTTAAACATATTTGACCAATTAGTCAAGTAAAATATTTGATGGATAGGCGCTGTGTAGTTGAATGCGTGCCATATTCTTTCTTGACATGTTGCTAATATAAATATATAAAACGGTTGAATGAAACAAAAATAATGTCGTTGTAATCGCTTTCATCGGTAGTTCTGTGCTTGCTAAATGTATAGTAAATGAACAATATGAACGGTTTGTCAAGGGCAAACAAAGAGACTCCGGCAACAGACCGGTCCTGGATGATAAAACAGGAATGAACAGGGGAGCGTGATGACCCCGGGAGACGATTGGTATGAACAATCAGAGACTCTATCGTATCGGTGAGCTGGAACGCCTTTCTGGTGTACCGAGGAGAACGATCCTTTTCTATGTCGAGTCGGGGTTGCTCCATCCTCCGGTAAAAACGGGCAAAACCATGGCGTATTATGATGAGGCCCATCACCAGAAGCTGCTGTTCATCAAGAATGGAAAAAAGAAAAAGATCCCTCTCGTTGCCATACGGCAGATGATCGAACGCAGGGAGGCGGAGGGTGATACATTCGGTATGCGCCTGGACGAACGGTTCGTTCTGGAACGGAAAAAGTCCGGTGAACTGAGAAAGCCACGTAAGAAGATCGGCAAGATCACCCGCAACCGGATACTTCAGGAGGGTTCCAGGATCTTTCGAGAAAAGGGGTACCGGAATACCCGTGTCAGCGACATCACCAGTTATCTCAACATCGGCAAGGGTTCCTTTTATTCTTATTTTTCAAACAAGGATGAACTTTTCCTGGAATGCGTTCCCCTGATATTCAGAGAGTTTTTCAGCAGGGGGTGGGAGGAGATCCGCAGGGAAAGGGACCCGTACCGGCGTATTCTCAAGAGGGTCGAGGTCAGCATTCCTGTTATCGGTGAGTTTACCACTATTCTGCAATTGAGCCGGGAAGCCCTGAAGGAGAACGACCAGACGCTGAAGAACCTGGGCGAAAGCATTTACCGCTCCATCTGCAAGCCTATCGCGGCGGATATTGAGAAGGGTATTGAAATAGGCATCTTCCGATCCGTTGATCCGGGACTGTACAGCGCTCTTCTGCTGGGGATCATGGAAAGTGCTGATAATCTTCTGGCCATGAATCCGGAACTCACCCACGAATCAATGAAAAAGGCCATCATGGATGTCATATCCAGGAGCCTTTTGACCACATCACCCTAGGCGGAGGTTTCGATACCGGGGAGGGACCGCTCCTGTCCGGCGGTGTCCCGAGGGGCTTCCTATTTCCCGCCCGGTTCAGGATTGAGCGATGCCATGAGAATTTCCAATGGGTCCTTCGCCTGGATGTCCGAGAAATGCTCCAGTTGCATGCGGCAGGCACCGCAGTCTGCGATGAGGACATCGGGGTGTACCTCTTTGATCGCTGCCGCGGCGATCTCCCCGAGCCGGGATGCGGTCGTCCTGTTTTTGTACTTGAAGCCGTAACTTCCCGCCAGTCCGCAACAGGCGTCATCGAGAACGGTGCAGTGAAGGCCCGGGATCTTGTCAAGGAGTTTCGCGGCGGGGTACCCGATGCCGAGCGCTTTCAGATGACAGGGTATGTGGTAGGCCACGGTTTTCTCAAGCGGCTTGAAATCGATCTCAAGCCCTTCTTCGTCGATAAGCTTCAGGAGATACTCGTGGATGTTATAGGTGTTCTCCGCGATCTTTTTCCCCTCCGGCGCCTTCAGGATGCCGGGGTAATCGCGGGTCAGGGTAAGGCCGCAGGACGTGCAGGCGTACAGGATATCATACCCCTTGTCAATATATTCGACCAGGATTCGCGCGTTTCGTTCGGCATACCTCCGTGCCTTTTCAAAGTCGCTGTTTCCGAGTGCCGGAAGACCGCAGCAGTATTGCTTCGGCATGACCACCCTGAGCCCCAGCGATGCCAGCAGGTCTCGTATGTTCCGCCCGATGTCGGGACGGTTGTAATTCAGAAAACAACCGTAAAAAAAGAACACTTTTTTGACGGCTTTCCGGCTTCCCTTTCTTCGCCAGCTCCTTTTGAGGGTCCAGAACCGGAATTCAGGAAGGGGCGCTCCGGGTGAGATTCCCATGAGGGGGAGCATTCTGCGGATCACCTTCAGCGACAGCGCCTTGTTGACCAGTGGGGCAATGAATGATGCGAGCAGTCCGAAGGAATAGGTCCGGGCGAAAATTCTGGAGGTCAGGGGCATGAGATGGCGGGTTCCGTACCTGATCTGTTCTTTCAGGATCAGTTCCGCTGGACTGACCCCGTAAGGACAGGATACTTCGCATCGTTTGCACTGGCTGCACAGGCGTATCCACTTGTCGAGGGATTTTTCATCGTCGCAGCGAAAGCGCTCCGTGTCCGGACCAGCCTGCTTGGGACCGGGAAACTCGGGATTGACCCGGTAGACGGGACAATTTTCAACGCAGATCGTACACCGGATGCAATGTTGAAAATCAAAATCCATGTTACAGTTGCCTCTCGCACATGCGCGCCGCCGCCGCCGCCGTTGCGATCGCCATGCCGTGACCGCACCCGTATTTCATGACCTCGGAGAAGGCCAGAATGCTTCCGCAGACAAAGAGATTCGCAAAACCGGAATGAAGGGGCCTGAAGGTCGAATCGACCCGTATCCCGGCCTTTTCAACGGGATGTCCCGGCGTAAAGAAATTTTCGTTGAACCAGTGTTTTCTCTCACTGGGGAGGTACGTGGAAAGGTTGAACACCGTTTCCCGCACACCCTCCATGGACGCGAACAGACCGCCGCTGATGAAGGAACCCGTAGCGAGGATGAATGCCCGCCCCTCGACCCTGGTCGGCCTGCCCGATGTTTCAAGGGTCACCGCTTCGATCCGGTCGCCGAGCCTTTCAAAACTCGCGATATCCCTTCCCCAGTAAAGATCGCCCCCCTGTTCGAGAAAGACGTTCTTCAACCGGGTGAAGAGACGCTGTCCCGGTATTGACGGGGGGAGCGTCGGTATTTCGAAGATAACCTGTTCCAGCCGTTCGACCAGTTCCCGGAGTATGGCCGGCGCCGTCCGGATGCCGAGAACGGCAGGAACGGCGACGGCTTCATCGGGGTGGGAACGCTCTCTGAGCCAGGTGACGAATTCGTCCCGGAACCGTGCTTCTTCGAAGCGCTCCGCGAGCGCCGCCGTGGTTGAAACACCGGCGTTGAAGACCGAATACCTCGTTGTTTCGGAGCGTGCCGTTATGTAGCTGGGGTAAAAATCCTTGAGTCCCGCGAAAGTAACGATATGCAAAGGACCGTCCGCATGTGGATCGGCCGCTGCCATGGTGACGGGAACCAGGCAGGTGATTTTTTTCGTACCCAGGGGTGTAAGGATCGTTCTGTTTCGGTTAATGTCACCTTCATAGGGAAGCCCGGTCCGCGCCATCACCTCACGGAAAAATTCGAGGGCCTCCATGATGGCCTGCCGTCCGACAATGTGATAGGGATGCTTTCCGGGAAGCCGCTCGATGTCGCGCAGGGGGTCATCAGTATCGGAAAGGACGTCGATACATCCCGTTGAGAGACAGCAGGCGGGATTGCCCCGGGATATCACGGCAACGCTTCTTCCCCGTTTCGCCAGGGCTATCGCCGCCGTCAATCCCGACATTCCACCCCCGATTATGACGGCATCGTAAAGGTTACCGCTCACTCTTCCCGCTCCATAGCCAGAATGCCGAGATAGATGCTTTCCACAAGCTGTTCCTCTCTGAGCTGATCGCCCCAGAGGGCCGGTTTGATCCCCTTGAACCGCCTCTGAAGGAATTCCTTGAGGGTCCGCATGGAGTCATCCGGCGTCATCCGGCCCGCTTCCTGCATGATGCCCAGCGCCCGGTAGGTGCAGAACCCCCCCTGGCACGGTCCCATGCCGAGCCGGGTACGATGCTGGATATCCCCGATGTGCCGGGAGCCGACACTGGACAGGGCCGCTTCAACGTCAGCCCTGGTGACCAGCTCGCACTCGCAGACAATGTCCTTCAATTTTTTCAGGCGCTTCGAGAGGGGATAGCCGCTCAGCCGCTCCTGGCCTTCGAGGGGTGTGTCGGCGGTCTTGCACCGTGTCTTGAGGCCGAACACGCTTATGACGGTATCGCACATTTTTTCCGCCATCAACCGGTAGGTGGTCAATTTACCGCCGATGATGCTGTACAGCCCGTTTTCGTGGTCGATGATGCGGAACCCCCGGGATATCTTCCGGTCATCGTTCGTTTCCGACTTGAGGAGAGGACGGACTCCGGCATAGGTTCGGATCAGTCGTGTCGTCCCGAACCCCGGTATCATCATTTCCGCTTCCGTTGCAACGATATCCACTTCACGGGGATCCACTTCCACCGCGCCGGGATCGAGAACGGGCACCGATGTGGTGCCGGCAAGACAGACTGCCTCGTTGGGGACGATAATGTCTCCGTCGGATGGCGGCCTGAGGCGGTTGATGACCATATTCGTCAGCCGGTGATTTGTTATGATCAGGCTTCCCTTGGAAAGTGTCATGGGCACCGTGCAGTCCGCGAGTATGGCGGTTCTGTCCCCCCAGGCACCCGTGGCATTGATGATCAGCTTGCCTCTGATCTCTTTCATGTCACCCGTATGTTCCTCGCGTGCCTTGACCCCGACGCACCGGCCGTGTTCTTTGATGATTTCCGTTACTTCGTGATGGGTGAAGATGCGGGCGCCCTTTTTCTCTGCCGTAACGATGTTCAACAGGCATAATCTGAAGGGGTCGATGGAGCAGTCGGGTACCCTGATCGCTTCTTCTATGGAGGGATTCAAGGTCGGGACGAGATCAAGGGCCTTGCTGGGGGAAAGGACCTCCGTGTCTATGCCGATGGTTTCACAGCTTTTCAGGAACCGGTCCCTGAAATTTTTCGAATCACCGGGCAATCGGACAAAGAGGCCACCCGTTTCTTCAACGCACTTGCGCCCGATCTTGCGGAGGATCATGTTTTCGGCGATACACTCGGCGGCCGCCTCCGGATCGTTCACCACGTATCTTCCCCCGCTGTGGAGGAGGCCATGGCAGGCGCCGGTTGCTCCCGCTGCGAAATCACCCTTTTCGATGAGGCAGTGGGAAATGCCACGGAGCGCCAGGTCCCGGGCGATACCGCATCCCGTTGAACCGCCGCCGATGATGATGACGTCTGTTTTAAGCATAGCCGGTTGCTTTCCCGTGGGACTGGTCGGTGCCTTTCCCATAAGTGCCGATAACCTACCGTTTTTTTACGTTTCCTGTCAATACCGGATCCTGCGCGGGCGTTATTTCATGTGGGCCATGGTTTTGTCCGCGGCCTCAAGGGTCCGGTCGATATCGGCGTCGGTATGTGCCATGTTCATGTACCATCTGCCGCCGGCCATGACGATGACGCCCTCCTCCTGCATCATGGGCCAGAAGGCGTACAGCAGGTTCAGGTCGAATTCCTCCAGGTCTTCTTCACCATAGACCCCGTCTTTCGTAACACCGAAAAGGAGGTGAAAGGCCCCGGGAATGCCGTGAACAAGGGCGGGTATCCCCCGCCGTTTTGCGATCTCACGCAATCCCTCCATGAGCCGCTGCTGTATTCGCCACATTTCATCGTAACAGGCACCGCCGTCGCGTTCGAGTATCGTCAGGGTCGTCAGTGCCGCCTGAACTCCCAGGGGATGTCCGTTGAAGGTACCCGGACCGAGAGCGGTGCGGTCTTCGAGCTGGTTCATTATGTCCGCCCGGCCCGTGACCGCCGAGAAGGGGATGCCGCTGGCTATCGCTTTGCCGAAGGTAGCGATGTCTGGTGTCACGCCGAGATACCCCTGGGCCCCCGTAAGACCGACCCTGAAACCGGTGATGATCTCGTCCATGCTCATCACGATCCCGTATTTCGTGCAGAGCTCGCGGATCTTTTCAATAAAACCCGGCTTCGGCATCATGCCGAAATGGTTCAGAACGATCCCCTCGAAATGGATGATGGCCACTTCATCGCCGTATCGTTCGAGCACTTCTTCAAGCCGCTCGAAATCGTTCCAGGGAAGTATGAAGGATTCCTCCAGCGCGTGGGGGCTCCGTCCTTTCGTGAAGGTGACCAGGTCAATGTCCGGATTGTCGATGCCATACGGTTTCATGCTCCGGTCCGGATTTGACACGCCACCCAGAATGTTGTCCAGCCACCCGTGATAGTGACCTTCGAAGCGGAGAAAATACGGTCTTCCCGTGTAGACGCGGGCCAGCCGGATCGCAAGCTGGACCGCCTCGGTACCCGAAAGGCACAGTTTGACCTTTTCGGCGCAGGGGATGAGCTGCGTCATCTTTCTGCCGAGCTCGATGTCCGCGGGAGTGTAGAATATCCCCGAACCGATGGAGGTCGACATGACATCAAGGTAGTCCTTGAGGGACTGCACGTATTCGGGATGCCGGTGACCCAGGATCATGGGCCCCATGGCGTTCATGAAGTCGATATATTTGTTTCCGTCTATGTCCCACAGGCGGCATCCCTCGGCCCGGGCGATAAAGACCCTGTTCTGCGTTGCTTCAAAGGGGACCCTGAAGTTACTGTGCCCCCCGGGAAAAATGTCATTGAATATTGGTGTCAATTCCCGGCACTTGGTATGGATCATCATGATATCCTCCTTTTCGACATGGTTGCCCCCCGATGGTTATTCCCCCCAAACCTTCAAAATCGCAGTTACGAAATGGCGCTCATCGCCGCTTCAGGTCGATCGTGACGCAACGGTCAGTATCAGAGGGCAGAAGTTTTTCACTTTGTCTCTCTGTTCCTTTGTCACTTTGTTACTATTAGTATCGCAGTTTTGCGACTTTTTCCGGGGCTGTCAAGAGTGATCTGTGTATCTCGCATCGGTGAATGATCGCCGATTCCCTGGTGAGAAAAATGGCAGGAAATCGCCGGAAACAGAATGAAGAATGAAAAACGGATTTCCGGGACTCCATATTAAAATGGCTTGCCTTAGGTGCCGTCGATCGCGAACACCCAAGCAAGCCGGCAAACCCTCGAACTAAACTTCCTTGTTCCAATGTGTAGCTCCTGCCGCTGCAGCTGCAAGCGGACTGGCTGAGAAATTCTTACTTGACGAAGTTAGTTTCGAGTTTGATATAAGTCTAATATGGAGAGCTGAAAAAGTCAAGGGTGCATTTGGAAACGGGTAGCATCAGAGCAGGGGTGCCGGATGAAATTCTGCCGGTAACGCTTATGTGAGGCTTGCTTTTACTGCATTTTTTACATACATTTCATCATGATGAAAGGCGGCGGCATCAACCGGCTCATTGGCGATACGGTGACCGATATGGTGGGTGGAGCGCCTTTTTACGACCAGCATGTCCGGCTTAGGAACGACTGAAAGAGGGTGGTGTCATGGACAAGAGCTCTCGAATTCCAGCCGATCTTCTTTCCTATTGTACCGGGTGGGCAGAGAGACTGAGGATGATGCCCGGCAACGAGCTTCGCATCCGGTACATGGTCAGCGAACTCCCACGGCTTCTCCGTGACCGGGTCCTCATGAAAAATATACTTTCCGCCATCGCTGCCGGTGCTCTTTATCCCGATCCGCGATCGGCGACGATGTTTCCCGGCGAGGTGGTCCTCTACCGTGATCCGGAGCGCCTTTTTTCTCTTCGACTGTACCTGTGGGGCCCCGGTGAATATAATCCCGTGCATGATCATAATTCCTGGGGTGTCATCGGGGCGGCCGCGGGAAAACTGGAGGTTGTGGAATACCGCCTCGAGGACAGCGCTTCAACGGCCGAAGCGAAAGGCCCCACGGAGAAGGCCAGAAGAGTCCTTCTGCCGGGACAGGTCTGCACCATCCTTCCGCTGAACGAGGGAATTCATCGAACGGGGAATTCCACGGAAGAAACGATCGCACAGGTCGGTATATACGGGGGATCGCAGACCGGCCGCCGCCATATAACGGTCTATGACCTCGAGTCGGGAACCGTGGGTGCACTGTACGCCCCATCGGAAAGAAAGAAAAACCTGGCCGGTGAGGCCCTTCAGTGGGACGAAAAAAGCGGTGATGAACACTGATATCCATCTGGAGTCGGTGTTTCCCGTTAAAAGGGGAGGAAACGATGGAACTGAGGGAAGGGACGAGGCTGATAGAAGCGACGGGGCGACCCGGGTTCGGTCTGTACCGGGATCCGCTCACCGACCTCGACGTGAGAGAACTGCGGGTTTACGGGAAGGACAAGCGCGGCCCCGGCAGGGGGTTCTGCTCGTTGTTCCGGTTCAAGAGATGGCAGTATCTCGGGGTGTGCAACGAGCGGCTCATTTGCGGCATTGCCGTCGTCAGCCTGGGATATCTCGGACAGATGTTCGCCTATGTCTATGAACGGGCGAAGGGTGAACTGCGTGAACATGAGAGTATCCGGCCGCTGGGGATCGGCATTCGCATCGACGGCAGTTCCGCCTCGGGCCGGGCCCGTTTCAGGGGAGGCCGGACACAAGTGGACATGACCGATGCGAAGGAATTCATCCTTCTCAAGGCGGACATTGAGGGCAGGTTCAAGGCCGACTTGAAGTTCGAACGCTATCGGGAATCACTGAACCTTGTCAGTCGCGTGGGACTGGCGGGATTTAATTACACCACCAAGGAATCGGGAATGCCCGTGGAGGGGACCGTCGTCCTGGACGGGAGAAGTTACGGGATAGAGCGCGCCGATTCATCTGGGGTGCTCGACTATACCCTGGGGCTTCTGTCGCGGCGGACCTTCTGGAACTGGGCGTCGGGCGGCGGTTTTGACGCCGGGGGAAAGCGAGTCGGTTTCAACCTGGTTCAGGGAGTGAATGAAACAGGCTATACGGAAAACGTGTTCTGGGTTGACGGGCGCATGGTCAAGACCGACACCGTCGATTTCCGTTACGACGACCTCGATCTCATGAAACCCTGGACCCTGCTGTCCCGCGACGGTAAAATAAACCTTGTCTTTTATCCCGAGGGGGAAAGAAAAAAGAACGTCAACCTGGGATTTCTGATGAGCCGGTTCCGCCAGCCTTTCGGCCGTTTTGAAGGAACTCTCGGTGACGGCGGTCAGGTATACCGCGTTCGCTCCGCCTGGGGTTTTACGGAAGAACACGAGGCGAAGTGGTAGACGGGAGCGACCGTCCTATTGAATGGTCTGAAGAAAGGATATCACCTGCTGTACGCCCGTGATATCCCGGGCCAGGCCGGTGGCATGTTCCGCCGCTTCTTCCGATCGCACGATACCGACGAGCACGACGGTTCCCTGCACCGAGATGACATCGAAGAAGGGCCAGGCGATGTTCTCTTCCTTCTTCAGGAGTTCCTTCACTTCGGAGGAGATCCTCATGTCCTCGGCGGCTCCATCGGGACCGTTCTCCCGGGCGGGCAGGAGAAAGGTGTCGAGCGAGCGAACCCCTTCCACGTTCCGGGCGATCTCAATGGCCCGTGTTTTTTGAGCTTCCTCCTCGTATTCCCCGACAAGACAGGCATGGCCGTTGTAGCACCGGGGATTAAGGCAGAGATCCCTCGTCAGTTCGTCATCGAGGAGCAGTTTGAAGATGGTGGTTACGATCCGCCGGTCCTGTGCCGGGTCGGCGATCGGTCTCTGCGCGGCGGGTGGGACCGTGGAACAGGCGATAAGACCTGCCAGGAGGAGAAACAGGACCGGGACGATGTGTCGTTTTTTCATGATCTCTCCGCGTACTTTCCGCAAACAATCTCTTACGTCACGCACCCGTTGGATGAATCCCTTGTGACGCGGCAATGAAACGGTTTTATGAGGTTCAAAAGTTTTTCTCCTCCCTTTGTAAAGGGAGGCCGGGAGGGATTTTCGTATGTAAAATCCCCCCACCCCCCCCTTTATCAAAGGGGGGCTTTCAGCATGGCACTTTATCAAAGGGGGCTTTCGGTTTGGCACTTTATCAAAGGGGGCTTTCGGTTTGGCACTTAGTCAAAAGGGGGCTTTTCACTTTGTCACTTTGTTGCTTCGCCCCTTTGTCGCTTTGCCCTTTTGTCACTCTATCTCTTTGCCGCCCTGCCACTGACTGTAACCGATTCGGGCCGGTATAAAGGAATTCATCCGATGGCCCGTCAGTGCATGGGAATGATCTCGAAATATTCCAGATGGCAATCCTTCTCGGCCTGGATCAGGATTTTTGCGTTCAGTTTCTTTTCAAGTTTTTCCGTCACGCCCCGCTCATGTTCCAGCAGCATCGACGTGATGTCGGGATGGGCCAGGACCGAGATGGTCTTGGGCGAACCGGTCCGTGATTCCCGTTCCAGGGCCCTGAATATTTCGAAACATATCGTTGTTTTCGATTTGATGCTCCCCCTTCCGGAGCAATAAGGACAGGTCTCACACATGGTTTCTTGAAGGCTTTTCCCCCGCCGCTGCCGGGTCATCTCGACGAGCCCCAGTTCCGATATCTTCTGGATGCTCGTCTTGCTGCGGTCTTTTTCAAGCTCCGCTACCAGAGCATTGTAAACGGTTTCACGATTTTCCTCGATCTCCATGTCTATCAGGTCGATGATGATGAGGCCGCCGATGTTCCGCACCCGGAGCTGATAGGCGATCTCCTTCACCGCCTCCAGGTTTATCTTCAGAATGGTGTCTTCCAGGTCCCGTTTTCCTACGTACTTTCCCGTGTTGACGTCTATGGAACAGAGGGCCTCCGTCTGCTCGATGACGATATATCCTCCCGACTTCAGCCAGACCTTCTTCCTGAGGATCTTTTCGATATCGGGCTCGATCCCGAAATGATCGAATATCGGTTCCGGTCTTTCGTACAGGTCGAGCCGGTACCGTACGTCAGGCATGAATGCGGCCATGAACTCCTTGATTTTCCTGTATTCCTGCGGCGAGTCGATGACCATCCGTTCCATGTCCTCGGTGTAGAGGAAGCGTATGGTGCGGAGCGAGACGCCCAGGTCCTTGTGAACCAGTTCAGGTACTCCCGCCGTTTCCCGCTTGTGCTGGATCGAGTTCCAGAGCCTTACCAGGTATTCGTAGTCGGTCCCAAGTTCCTTTTCTCCCTTGCTCTCGCTTGCCGTCCGCGCAATGATGCCGTGATCATCGACGCGGAGCGCGTCGATGATCTCCCGGAGCCGTTTCCGCTCTTCTTCGTCCTTTATTTTCCGGGAAATACCGACATGAGACAGGGTCGGCATGAGAACGAGATTTCTGCCCGGCAGCGATATGTGAGTGGTAATGCGCGCCCCCTTGGTTGCGAGCGGTTCCTTCGAGACCTGTGCCAGGACCACCTGTCCTTCCGTCAATATTTCTTCGATGGGGAGCGCCTCCTCCACGTAATCGGCGTATTCTTCCTCTTCCGTGTCCTCGGCGGCCAGGAACGCCCGGGGAGAAAGCTCGTTATGTGTGTCGGCCGCGTGAAGGAAAGCCGTTCGTTCCAGGCCGATGTCCACGAACGCGGCCTGCATGCCGGGAAGCACGCGAACAACACGTCCCGTGTAAATGTTCCCGGCAATGGAACGTTCGTCGATGCGCTCGATATGAAGGTCCGAGACGGTGCCGTTTTCCAGAACGGCGATCCTCGTCTCATAATCGGTGCAGTTAAAGATCATTTCTCTGGCCATGATTGTTTCATCCTGTGTGAAAAAGTGTTCTTGTCCGCACCGTGCGGGCCCGCAGCACCGTTTCGTCGTCGATCTTCAGTACATGGCTGAGCACGTCCGCCGGTCTGACCCCCCCCCCGCTGTCAATATGCAGCACCATGGTGAGCGTGCCCGTTACCCCGTCAAAGGTGATATCACCGACGAGGGGACGGATATTTTTCCACTTCTGCCTGCCCTTCCTGGTCCTGGCAAGCACGAAGGTCTCCTCCCGCAGAAAGGAGTCGATCTTTTCCCCGAAGTCATGGCCCCCGTATTCTCCGGGCAGGGTGATCTTATAGATGAACCCCGTAATGTGCCCGGCCGGTGCATCACTATTTATCGGAATTTCTTTTATGTCAAGGATTTCGAGCCCCCGGGGGAGGAAGGAATTCAGAAAATCCACCAGGCCGAACGGTTCCGGTGCCCCCTTTTGTATCTCCACATCCATGTATTCGTCGATACTTTCGATCCCGACCGGCAGGGCCGGGGACATCGATATCCGGGGATGCGGATGAAATCCCTTTGAGAATGAAAAGGCGATCCCGCACCGCGACATGCCCCGGACAAGGGCAGACGACATCTCAAGATGCGAAAGATAGCGGGCCGGTCCTGTCTTGGCGAAATGAAAGCGGAGTTTCCTGACCGGGCCCTCCGGCGCCTCCTGTCCCGCCCCCGCCGGCGCGAAGACGGGTTTTTCCTCCGGCGGTGCAAGACGGACCTGCAAGGCGCCGTCGCAGACGCCGCACCGGGTGCAGGCACCGAAACGGCAGTCCTCCGTTGTTTCCCCTGCCAGCGATTTCCGATATTCCTCGATCAGGAAAGTTTTTTCCACGCCGGCATGAATGTGGTCCCAGGGCAGTGCTTCATCGGTCGACCGTTGCGCGAGATACCGGGCCGTATCGATGTTACTGTGAAACAGGGCCTCTTCCCACCGTTCGAAGTCAAGCCGGTCGCCCCAGCCGTCGAAACGACAGCCCAGTGCCCGGGCGGCGGTGATAAGCTCCCCTGTTTCTGCTCCGCCGCGGGAAAGGATTCCCTCGAGAAGACTCATCCGCCGGTCATGCCACTTAAGGGTCAGGTTCCGGTGGCGGAGATGTTTTTTGAGAAACTCCTGACGTTCTTTGATCTCTTCCTGTTCTATCTGCCGGCACCACTGAAAGGGCGTGTGCGGTTTCGGGATAAAAGTGGATATGCTCACCGTGACGTTCCGCCGGTTATCACCTTCCCGAAGCACCTTGTAGGCAAGGTCGACGATCCCGTCCAGGTCCGCCGCGGTTTCGCCGGGAAGCCCGATCATGAAATAGAGCTTGATCGATCTCCATCCGGCGGAGAAGACCCGTCGTGCCGTCGTAAGGAGGTCCGCTTCCGAATTTCCCTTATTGATGACGTTGCGCAATCTCTGGGTGCCCGCTTCGGGGGCCAGGGTGAAACTGGTCTTCCGCACGCGCTTTATCTGATCGATCAGCCGTTCCGTCAGTGTTTCAGTGCGAAGCGAGGGAAGCGCCAGGGCGATCCGCCTGTCATAATACCGGTCCATGAGAGATTCCAGCAGTTGTTCGATGCGGGAGTAGTCGCCCGAACTGAGTGACAGCAGGGATATCTCGTCGCAACCCGTCGCCGACAGCATGGTGTCGGCCATGTCCATGAGAAGTTCGGGTGAACGCTCCCTGACGGGGCGCCAGACCATCCCGGCCTGGCAGAACCGGCATCCCCTGGTGCATCCCCTGGCTATTTCAACCGTCGCCCTGTCGTGGACAGTCCTGATCAGGGGGATCAACGGTCTCAGCGGGTACCGCCATCGGTCGAGATCGGTCACGGTTCGCTTTCTGATGATATCGCCCGGCCGGTGGAGCGAAGGAACGTAGACCCCCTGAAGTCCGGCGAGAAGTTCAAGGACATGCCGCCTGCCGGACCCGAGTTTCCCGGCCCGGGCAACGGCGCGGGATATTTCGATGACCACTTCTTCGCCTTCACCGATGACCAGCGCGTCGAAGAAGGGGGACATGGGTTCCGGATTGAACGTGCAGGGGCCTCCGGCGATGACGATGGGGTCCCCCTCGCGACGCTCCTCCGCCCGAAGGGGAACGCGACCGAGTTCCAGCATGTTCAGCACGTTGGTGTATGAAAGTTCATACTGCAGGGAGAAACCCACGATGTCGAAGCGGTTGAGCGCCGTGCCCGATTCCAGCGAGGACAGGGGGTACCCGCTTTCTCTCATGCGGGATTCCATGTCCTCCCAGGGAGCGAAGACCCGTTCGGCGCAGATATCAGGTTCGTCGTTGAGGAGGCCGTACAGTATCTGGAGACCCGTGTGGGACATTCCGATTTCGTACGTATCGGGGAAGGCGAGAGCAAAGCTCACGGCACAGCGGGAACGATCCTTTACGACCGAATTGACCTCACCGCCGATATACCGGCCCGGCTTCTGTACGAAGGGGAGAAGTTCTTCAAGTTCTTTCTGCGTCATGAACGATTCAGGGTGTTAAAAGCGGCCCTGGAGACCGCGGCGGACCGCCGCAGGGCGGTCAGTTCCTCTTCGGCAAGGGGTATTTCGCAGATCTTTTCCACGCCCGATGCTCCCAGAATAACGGGCACGCCAATATAAGTCTGGTCGATGCCGTATTCACCCTGGACAAATGCCGAAACAGGGACCAGCCTCTTGCTGTCCGCGAGGATCGCTTCGACCATGACGGTCGTCGATGCCGACGGTGCGTGCCAGGCGCTTCCCGTTTTAAGAAGATTGACGATCTCGGCGCCGCCCTGACGGGTCCGCTCGATTATTTCTTCACGGCGTTCTTTTTTGATAAAGTGATCGATCGGTATTCCCTTGACGGTGGTGCAGCTTTCAACAGGAACCATCGAGTCACCGTGACTGCCGAGCACCAGTGCGTTCACATCCTTTATCGACACGCCCAGTTCGCGGGCGAGAAAGGCCGTGTACCGCGCCGTATCAAGGACCCCGCCCATACCCATGACCCGGGCCGCCGGAAACCCGGATCTGACCAGCGCGAGGTGGGTCATGACATCGAGAGGGTTCGTGACCATGATGATGATACTCTGCGGTGCATATGTCCTGATGTTGTCCACGACGGACGTTACGACGGCGCCGTTTTTCGCGGCCAGGTCATCCCGGGACATTCCGGGCGTTCTCGGAAACCCCGCGGTAACAACGACGATCCGTGAACCTGCCATCAGGGCGGGATCATTCGTTCCCGTCACGACACAGTCGAATCCTTCAAGCGACGCCGATTGGATAATATCCAGAGCCTTGCCCTGGGGGATTCCCTCGACAATATCCAGCAGGACGCAGTCGGCGAGCCTCTTTTCCGCAATTCGCTGTGCGACCATTGTTCCCACGAACCCTGATCCGACGACGGTGACCTTTTCTCTCATGAACCCTCCGCTCTCAGAGACGCATCATTTTTTTAATAATGTTAAACCATAGCATAAATGGCATTGTGTGAAAAGCGCCGTCCGGCTCGGGGCGGTTTCTCATCGTCGGGACAGGATGTGCCGGTATTTATAGAAGTGCTGCTCGATGTCGCGCAGCTTGGAAAGCACGAAACGGGACGGAAAGGAAGGCTTCGCGATATAGGGGAGAGAGTCTCTTTTGAAATCGGCCAGGAGCTGTGTGAAAACGGCGTCTTTTTCATCCCTGTCGACAAAGGTTCGTTCCTTTCCATATTCGTAGGTGATCTCCTGTCCAAACACCCGCCGCACCTTGTCGTACTGCGCGGGGTCACTGAAATATTCAGGCCTGACGGGTACGGTAACGGAGACCCGCAGTTCGACCTTGGTCGTATCGACGGCGATCCGCCGGGAACGGTCCCAGACCTGCAGGGTCAATGAGTTCGGCAGGGATATTTCCTCGATGAGATTCATGGCGTCATTCAGCGGTTTTCACAACGTTATCTTTTCTGTCTCAGCTTATTGCTTGACTTTCGATGCTCGTGATATATAACCCTCCGGTAATAACGCGGTGCGAGGACCGACAGGCATGGAAAAAGAAAATGCGATTCTCCTGCTCTCATGCCCCGATCGAAAGGGTATCGTGGCATCCATATCCAATTTTATTTTTAAAAACAACGGAAATATTATACGCGCCCAACAGCACTCACCGCAGGGGGAGAACATGCTCTTCATGCGGATCGAATGGGACCTCGACGGGTTTCACATTCCCCGTGAAGAGATAAACAGCGCCTTCAAGCCCCTGGCGGACGAATTCCAGATGGACTGGGAGGTCCGCTTCTCCGATTATATTCCCCGGATCGCCATCTTCGTGTCGAAGCACGTTCACTGTTTTCACGACATCATTCTGCGGCATCGCATGGGGGAATTCACGGCGGAGATTCCCCTGGTCATCAGCAATCATCTCGAGCTGAAGGCACTGGCGGAGCAACTGGGGCTGACGTTCCGCCACTGCCCGATAACACAGGACAACAAGGCCGAACAGGAAAAGAAAGAGATCCGGGAACTGGAACGTCACCGGATCGACTTGGTCGTCCTTGCCCGTTATATGCAGGTCCTGACGGCCGACTTTGTGAACCGGTATCAGAACCGGATCATCAACATTCACCATTCCTTCCTGCCGGCCTTCGCCGGGCGCGAACCGTACCGGCAGGCCTATGAACGAGGCGTCAAGATCATCGGCGCCACAAGTCATTATGTGACGGAAAAACTCGATGAGGGACCGATCATCGCACAGGACGTGATAAAGATCACCCACAAGGATACCCCGGACGACATGATGCTGAAAGGTAAAGACCTGGAACGCATCGTGCTGGCCAGAGCGCTGAGGCTCCATCTGGATAACCGGATCCTTGTGTACGGAAAGAAAACGATCATTTTCGAATAACCTCTGCGTCGTCGGGCCGAGTGGCTCGCAGGCCCGTTTCCCCGTTCTTTCAAGCCGGCAGCCGGTAGTGCTCCGTCCGGGGGCATCCGCCCGGACCATTCACTCCGCTCTGGTTTTCTCCGGTGGGAGGAGGTACAATAGCGCATCTGCCGGGGGGATCGAGGGGGGTAATGAAAAAGAGAAATCTTTATACTTCCACCGATATTGAACATTCCTACCGCAGGATCGGGGAGCACAAGCGTTCACGGCATATCATCCTGAGGCATTCATACAACCCCGCCGATGTGAGGAGCGTCGCCCTTGAGGGACTTCCTCTGAAAAGAATGCGAACGGTCCTCGATCTGGGGTGCGGGTATGGGTACTTTACGGAACATCTCGGCGGGCTGCTTGCCGGTGATCCCCATATCGTCGGCATCGACCTGGTCGAGAGCAACCGGGAAGCATTTCTCGAAACCCTTGATTCCATCGGCTGCCGGGGTGAATTCCATGCGGGAAATTCTGAGAGTATCAGAAACATGGAAAGCGCCCGGTTCGATCTCGTCATAGCCAGTTACTCACTGTACTTCTTTCCCCACCTGATCGGGGAAATAGCCAGGATCACGAAGCCGGGAGGGATCTTCGTGGCCATCACCCACAGCCGTCATTCCCTGAAGGAAATAATGAAGTTCATCCCGGACTGCATGGAGCGGGCCGGTATCGAGCGGCCGGATGAGATGGCGATCAACCGTCTTTTTGACGCTTTTTCTCTTGAAAACGGTGAATCGTTGCTCAGACCCCACTTCAAGCAGGTGGAGATGCTTCCCTTTCCCAACTATCTGACCTTTTCCCCCTCGGAGATCGATTCCTTCATCGAATATCTCCGGGGGAAGGAATTTCTCATTATGAAAGATGTTCTTGACAGGTTTCCGGGGAAGATCGACGAGGTGAGAAACTGTTTTTATAAAAAGATCCTTGAAAAGTCTCTTCAGGACAGCGGGATCAGGGTAACGAAGGACGACGGGATATTTCGATGTTACCGGCATTGACCGTTGCAGAGGGTGGCGCATGAAACAGCTGAAGAAGTACTGTTCCTATTGCGGGAAAAAACTTGTCAGGCTTCCCGTTGAAGGGAAGCATCGCGATTACTGCATCGATTGCGACAGTGTGTTCTACGAGAATCCCCTGCCGGTGGCGTGCAGCCTGGTGGTCAATGATGACCGTGAAGTGCTGCTGGTGAAGCGCAAAAAAGAGCCTTACCGCGGCATGTGGTGTCTTCCCATGGGATTTGCCGAGACGGGGGAGGGGATCCGGGATGCCGCTCTCAGGGAACTGAAGGAAGAGGCGGGCCTGAAGGGGGATGTCATCCGTCTCATCGATGTAGATACCGTGGATAACTATTTCTATGGTCCCCTGGCCATTGTCACCTATGAGGTGCGGAAGACGGGCGGGAAGCTCCGCCCCGGCGACGATGCCGAGGAAGCATCCTACTTTCCCGTGACGGACCTTCCGAAACTGGCCTGGACGTCCAATGAAAAGGCCGTGGACATCTATGTCGGATTGTACCGGGACACCTGGGCAATGATAGATTCGTTCCGTCGCCTCTTTCCCGAAATGAGCATTCTTGAAGACCTCAACTCACAGGATGCGAAGCAGGCCGTTCTTCTTTCCAATGTCCTCGTCCAGGTACTGCACCGCGACCGTGAGGAGATATCCCGCCGATGGCTGGAGGACATGCAAAGCATCCGGCCGAATCTCGGCCCGCGCCTGAAACCCCTGAAGGAGTTGAACCGTCGGATACTTTCATCGGCGAGGCTGTGGCTCAAGGGCGGTGACGACGCCGTTGACTTCATGGAATATGCCGACAGGGGGCCCATCCTGAGGGGAAAGCACGTCGCTCTGTCCGACATTCTCACAGCGACCGCCCTGAGCAGAAAGGCGATCTGGACGCACGTGGTCGGGAAAAAGATACTCAACACGCCGCTGGAAATTTATGCGGCCCTGGAATTGAACAACCGGATCATATTTTTCTATGACAAGATAAACTACTACCTGACCCTTCATTACAGTGAATGACCGTGCCGGGAGCGCATCCGCGCGTCGCCGGCGAAAGCGCCGGTCATGCCGGCGAAACGGTCCCGTGGCGTCTCAGGAGGGCCATGCCGTTTTCCCTGAATATCCGTTCATAACACTCCCCGGACAGGTTGAAGCTCAGTAGGCAGTCGATCTCGTCTTCCCGGGGATAGATGAGGTTCGGGAAGTCGGAACCGTAGACGATCCGGTCCTTGTAGCGCTCGATGAGTTCCGGCGGCTGATCGAACATGAAGGGAGATTCAGGCAGAAAGGCCCAGGCGGTGTCGAGGATGATGTCGGGATACTCATCGAGCAGGTCGATGAATTCCCGGTATTCCAGACTTCCCATATGGGCGATCGTAGCCGGCAGCCGCGGGAAGCGGAGCAGAAGCTTTCTGAAATTATCGATACCCACGTAGGGATTTCCCACCGGACCCGTTCCCGCGTGAAAGAGGATCCGCTTGTCGGCGTCAATGACCTGCTCGTAGAGGGGAAACAGCCGCTCATCGAGAGGATGGAATTCCTGTACCAGGAGCTGGAGCTTGAAACCGAGCACCCGCGGATGTTCCAGGAGAGATGCGACCATTGACCGATTATCCCGGTCGTCGGGATGATAGGCCGCAAAGCAGAAGAGCCGGGGGAATTCTTCCAGCACGCTCAGGTTCCATTCATTGAGGCCGCGGGCGACACCGGGACGGTGGGCGTAATTCGAATAGGCGATATACTCGACATTGCGTTCGTGCAGGTATTCTATGCATTCCCGGTAATAAAGCCGGTGGATGATAGGTATTCCATAGTCCGATTCGAAGAAGTGCCATATGGCGTCAAAAAGCCTGTCGGGAAAGAGATGAACGTGAAAATCAACAATACCGGCGGGAATACCCTCCATGATCACCCCTGAAATGCTGGTCTGTGAAGCGAGGGAACCATAGCAGGTTCGCTGGGGTTTCGCAATTCGTTATTCGTACAAAAAAAAAGGCCCGAACAGGAACGGGCCTTTTTTTTCGTACGTGCGGGTGTTTCAACCTTCGTACATGCCGTCGATTACCCGGGAGAATTTTGAATTGATGACCTTCCGCTTCAGCTTCAGTGTGGGTGTGAGCTCTCCTGTTTCGATAGTGAATTCATTGGGGAGCAGAGTGAATTTCCGCAGTTGCTCGACCCGCGCGTAATCCTTCATGAGTTCCTTGATCCTGCCGTCGTAGAACGCGACTATTTCGGGATTCTTTATCAGTTCTTCATTGTCGGCAAATGATATGCCCTTGTTCTTCGCGTAGGATGACAGCTCGGCGAAGCTGGGAACGATAAGGGCGCTGAGATACTTTTTGCCCTCACCGATGGTGACGGCCTGCTCGATAAAAAGGTCCTGGGTGAGCGTGTTCTCGATATTCTGGGGGGAGATGTTCTTTCCGCCGGCCGTTACGATCAGGTCCTTCTTCCGGTCCGTGATGTGCAGGCATCCCGTGTCGTCGATGAACCCGATGTCCCCGCTCATGAACCATCCGTCATCGGTAAAGGCGGACGCCGTCGCGTCGGGCTTGTTGAAGTAGCCTTTCATGACCTGGGGGCCCTTGATGAGGATCTCGCCGTCGTCGGCGATCCGGACTTTCGTGTCGGGAAGGACGGGGCCGACGGACCCGAACTGGAACACGTCGAAGGTGTTCACGTTCGTGACCGGTGACGTTTCCGTCAGGCCGTATCCGTTATGCACGTTGATGCCGATCCCGTTGAAGAATCGGTCTATCTCGGGGGCGAGAGCGCCGCCGCCGCTGATAAAGATATTAATCCGATCCATGCCGAGGGCGGACCGCAGTTTCGAGAATATGACCTTTTCCGCAATACCATACTGTATCTTCAATCCCAGCGGCATCGCCGAGTGCTGCACCCGGTAATCGACCGCCCTGTCGGCGACCGACGTCGCCCAGCCGAAAAGCTTCTTTTTCGACGGCGGAGCGTTTTCCAGTTTGGAGAGGATCCCCGAATGGATCTTTTCAAAGAGGCGCGGCACGCTCACCACCAGGGTCGGCCGGGCCGCTGTCATGTCCTCCAGTATGGTCTGAAAGCTCTCGGCGAGATAATTGACGGCGCCGATATGGATCATCAGATAAACACTGATGGTCCTGCCCAGCGAATGGCTCCAGGGGAGAAATGACAGGGCCGTGTCATGATGCCCGATCATGGGATGGGTGCCGAAACTCTGCTTGATGTTGGCGACGAAATTATCATGGGTCAGCATGACGCCTTTCGGGTCGCCCGTTGTTCCCGAGGTGTAGATCAGTGTTGCCAGCTTATCACCCCTGATGGACCTGAGACGATTCTCAAATTCCTCCCTGTTGCCTGCCGCGGCCCCCTGTTTCATTACCTCATCGAGGGACAGAATGTCCGCGTCATCGGTGGCAATGGGGTCGAAGGTGATGATCTTTGTGAGCCCATCCATTTTGTTCCTGACGCTCAGGACCCGCTCGAGGTGATCCCGGTCGGAAACGAGGACGATCTTTGACCCCGAGTCCCTGATGATGTAGGCGGCCTCTCCTCCGGAGTTCGTCGCGTATATCGGCGCGTCGGCCGCCGCGATCGACAGGATGGCCAGGTCAGCCACCAGCCACTGCCAGCAGTTCTCCGAAAAGATCGAGACGATATCACCCGGCCGGACCCCCAGGGTAATCAGACCGCATCCGAGATCGACGACCCTCTTTTGCATTTCATCCCAACTGATATCGCTGTATGTTCCCTGTTCCTTGCAGCGAAGACAGGCTTCGTGTCGGTATTTTTCCGCCCTGTTGTGAAATATTCCAGCGATAGACGTTTCAGCGTACTCCATGGAAAACCTCCCTTCTTTCTTGTTTTTTATCACAATGGATCTGCTGTCGGATGGGTTCAGAAGGTCTGGGGGTGACACCGCTGTTCGGCGCCCGGGCTCCCCGGATCGGTGTGCAACTCAGGTTCGTCTGTTAAAGAGCAAAGAATCGGATACGCCCTATGCGGCTCCGATGAAGGTCCCCTTAGCTGGGCATGGTAGTGAAAACACCCCGCGGGTCCACTTCCGATCTCAGGATGTTCAGGATGTCGTCAGGTATCATGGGCGAAGCGGGGATCTCGCCTTCGGGCCGCAGGAGTTCGAAGCCCGTCGATTGCTGCGCGATGTCGAAATTGACGCCCGGTGTCAGCGATTTGACGCGCATGCGCTTTGATGCCGGTTCAAAATCGTAGACGCCCCACTGGCTCAGGACGGCTATGGGGCCGTTCCCGGGAAGACCCGCCTCCCGCCTGCTGTTTCCACCGTCGAGATGTCCCACGGACGTGATGAAGTCGACCCGTTCGGGGAATCGTTCCGGTGTCTGCAGGCCGACGAGGACCATGTTCTCCGTCAGCGAAGAAAGGTCGTTGTTCCCCCCGGAACCGGTCAGGCGGACGGTGGGGTTCAAAAGGTCCTTCCCGATCTGATGGGTGTTGACATTGCCGTACATGTCGATCTGGGCGAACCCGAGAAACGCCATGTCAACGTACCCGTTGAAGCTCTGTCCGAAAGAATAGGCCATTTCCATCAGAACCGGTGATTTCCGCCAGGTCAGCGGGCAGCCCACCGACCAGGGCATATCTCCCGGTATGGGGTCCTGTCCTCCCGATTCATACACGAGCGTGATGTTCGGCGCGTGGGTTTTGCGCGCCAGGATTGCGGCCACCATGGGAAGTCCCGTGCCGACATAGACGATCGAATGGTCCCGGATCTGTACAGCTATGATATATGTAAGCATTTCAAGAAGATTTGCTGGTCCCTGCTGTTTCATGTCCTATCTCCTCCTCTGTCCCCGGGTGATTAATAATAGATGCCCGGGTCATCATTGATGTTATATTCCTTATATGAGAAATCGATGTCCTCGTTGTCCCCTTCGGCAGATTTGGTCTGGCGCCGCGCTTCGGCGATCCACTTCGCGCCGCCGAGTTTTTCGACGAAATCAAATTGATCCTTTGACTCCATGACCCAGTAGTTGAAATGATCAATGAATCGTTCTTCGTCGGGACTGGCCAGGCGCATGGTCTTTTCCCACCACTGGCGCGACCAGTAGTAATATCCCGGCATGTTGCCCGGGACGGCGCCGAAAGGAAGCTCCACAACGGCGTCGGCGTAAAAGAAGGGGATGACGACGCCCTTCCTTCCGTTGTGTCGAAAGGAGCTTTCAGGGATGATCTCTTCCGCCGTAATGATCAGTTTTCTCGTGGCGATCGCCAGGGCGGTGTCATTCACCACGGGCCCGTAAATAAAGGCGTTACCGTATTTGTCGGCCGCGTGAGCATGAATGATGGTGATATCCGGGTATATGGCGGGAATAAAGGCCACCGGGTCGGGGTCATCCCGCAGGGGGTTCTGCATGACTTTTACATAAGGATTGTATTTGATGATGTCCGAGCCGAGCATCTGCTTGCTGAACAGGCCCGGGGCTCCCAGCTGGGCGGCCTTGAGGGCCAGTGCCACGCCGCCGTGGCTCCATTCCGATAAAATGCCCACCTTGCCGTTCTTCAACTGCCGGGAATAATTACGGTCGGTCCCGCGCATCTCGGCGCCTATATAGGAATTGTGAGAGTAGCGGACGGTACCGTAATTGATCATGTAACTCTGATTCGTGTTGGGTGCACCGATGACCTGCAGGTCCTTTTTGCCCTGACGCATTATCTCGAAATACGCCTGGTGGGAAGTGCGGACATAGGCAAATCCGGCATCGGAAAGAACGTCACCGTCATCCACGAAGGTGGCGATCGCTTCTTTCAGATCCATTCTTTTGTCGATTTTGCCGCGTTCCTTTTTCAGGTGGGCTGCCCGTGCGGATTCGAAATCCACCAGACGATCCAGTATCGAGGTGTCCTCGATCTTGAGGTTCCTGAGGGCATCCTCGTTATAGCTGTACGTACTCATGTTCCTTCTCCTCATATAAAAGATCTGTGGGCGGTGTTTGTAATGGGGCCGTATGTCCCCGTTCGGGGCGCACAGGGTCGGTTTCGAATGGAATCCATGTGGTGCTTCTGAAGGCCCGTGTTACATAAATCCGTTTTTTGTTCGCAAGAAAAATGCCAGGGATGCTGAAGGCATCAGGTAAGGGAGCATGTTCTGAATTAGTTCGGAAAAACGAATGGTTATGCTTGTGACGATTCAACTACACCCGATGTGGGATCGCTCGGCCCGAGAGGCTCTTTTCAGAAAAGTGCGAATATCGAACGTTGTTCCTGTGTTTAATGAATGCGGTCGGTTTATTTGTAAGGTTATAGCACGATATGTGCGATATCCGAACTTGCTGTTTGGATATCGCACAATACTATTGCTACATCATTTCCTGCTGACTGAGTTCCACGGCGCGGTCTATTTCGGCCTTCAATCGCGGAGGCAGGCCGGGTATGTCGACACTGAGAAAACCCCTGACGATCGTCGCCGTTGCTTCTTCCTCCGTCAGACCCCTCGACATGAGGTAGAGGATCTCATCCTGGGCGATCTTGCCCACCGCTGCTTCGTGGGACATTTCAACGCCGTCCACCATGCCCTTCAGCTCCGGAATGGCGTGCATCAGGCCGCCGTTGAGAATGAGGCCGTGACATTCGAGATGTCCCCGCACCCCGGGTACCTCACCCACGATGTCGCCCCGGGCGATGATGGTGCCGCCGTTGGTGATGGCACGGGAAACGATCTCCGCCCGGGTATCCTCCGCTCTGAGCAGTACCCTGCCGCCGATGTCGATCTCGGACCCGGGTGCTCCCACAAGAAGGCTGTAAAAGCGAGCCACGGATCCCTTGCCCTCGAGGCGGGTCGTCGGGTATGCCTGGATCGACTGGATTGGTTTCATGCTGACATAGTTGCTCAGGAAAAGGCCGCCTTCTTCGACGCAGGTGACCGAGCGGGGCCGTACGATCATGTTGTCGGCCCAGTGATGTATCATGGTGAAACTCAGCTTCGCGTTCTTCTTGACGTAAAATTCCGAGATGCCGATGTGCAGCCCCCGGCTGACATGTGCCGCCGCCGCGCACCCTGAAATGACGTGAACTTCGGAGCCCTCTTCGGCGATGACGATGTTGTGTACGTTCTGAACGGATCCGTCCTTGTGGAAATAGAGGCATGCCTGGACGGGGAATGATATGGCCTTCCCCGGCAATGCGCGGATCACATAGCCGTCCTGGAGGTCCGTATGGGCACGGGAAGTGTACTTGTCCAGATCGACGGGCACCAGCTTTCCATAGTAATCCCGTATCCACGGGAGGTGTTCCAGGGCGTCCCGGATGGGTATGACCTCCAGCCCTTCTTCGTGTGAGAATGAGTAAATGGCAACGGAATCCTTCTGGATATAGGTGCCGGATTTTTCCTGCTCGCTGGTATCGATACCGGCCATGAGCAACTGTTCCCGGTCTTCCTCGGGGATGTCAGCCGCCCGTTTCACGGTTTCGTGCCGGGGGGATTCTTCCGTGAAGGAATCTATATCTATATCGGGGCCGATGGCTGCCTGTTTGTCCCGGGCCGCAGCGGCCTTTTTATCTAGATCACGCATCGCACACATTGCTCGTATCCTTCATCCTTTATTTGCTTGAAGATCGCCGTGGGGTTGCTCTTGCAGGCCAGGACCCCGTTGAAGAGCACCTGTCCCTTGTCGGCGGTGACATAGTCCAGTATGAACCCCGTATGAGTGATGATCAGCCCCATTTTCGTCCGTTCCTTGATCGCGTCCTTTTTTGATTCTCCCGGCCGCGGATGGATATCTCTCTGAAGCAACCGGCTGATCGTCTGGCCGATCAGGGCTATGTTTTCCAGGTCGACACCCGACTCCGGTTCGTCGAACAGGAGGAGCTCCGGGTCCTGTGCCATGAGCTGCAGCAGTTCTGAGCGCTTGATCTCCCCGCCCGAAAAGCCTACATTGATGTCCCGGTCGAGAAACTGGGCAAAGTTCATCTGGTTGGCCAGGGCCTCGACATCGACGTGATCGCCGCTGCAGATGCTTACCATCTGTTTGGTCTTGAGTCCCTGGATGCTGGGCGGCCGCTGGTAGGACATACCGATGCCCATGCGGGCGCGTTCATTGACGGGCAGGTAAGTGATGTCCTTGTCCTTGAAGTAAATTTTCCCCGAAGTGACCTGATACTGGGGGTATCCCATAATGGCCATGAGAAGGGATGTCTTCCCCGATCCGTTCGGTCCGAAAAGGATGTGGGTCTGTCCCGGACGAATCTCGAGGTTGATATTCCTGAGGAGTTCCCGGTCACCCATTTTTACCTGTAAATTCTCAAGTACGAGCATTTTTTATGTCCCTCGTCGTAAGATAAAAAAAAGCTTTATCTGCCTTTCTTCAAAAATGTCAAGACTTTTTCACTGCTTTGCAGGTGTGCCGGCACTGCCGTGATAGTTCTTGCCTTTTGACGCCTCCTTCACTATAGAAGACTGATTTACCGACCGACAGGAACTGACCGTGAAAGAACGATCATTCATCCATCTCTGCCAACCCGGTGCCGGCAAGTCCTGCGGAGCCTGCTGCGGTCTGTACAACTATGCGGACAGCAGCCGGGAAACGCTTCTGAAAAAGCTGCGACACCGGACATCCCTGTTCCACGCAACTGTTCGCGGGGCTGACGACCTGGCGGGCTTTTCACGGGCCGTCAGGGAAGTGGAACCGTCGGATAAGCTCTACGAGGTCATTTACTGTTGTGAGTACCTCGGGTTTCTCGACGAGGAAGAGCGAAGAGTCGGGTGTCTGCTCCATCCCATGCAGAACGAGGGCGTGGACCTGCGGGATGTGTCATTTTACGGGCGTGAGCTCTGCGACGGTCATTTCTGCCCGAGTTATCATTTTCTCACGGCTGAGGAAAAACGATCGGTCATCAATGTCATCGACGACTGGTATCTGTACGGCCTGTGCGTTACCGACATCGATCTTGTCAAGGAATACTTCCGGTTCATCAGTGACGAACTCGGCGCCGTCCCCCGTTCGGAAATGTTGCGGGAAGGGCCTCTGAAGGATATCGCACACCGCTTCTTTTCCATGAAGATCTCCTGGCCCTTCCGTTCCCCCGAGACAAACCGGTTCGGCAAATACTATTTCGACGGTTCGCAATACATGATCAGTCATATCGATTATGAGGGAATGGGTTGCGTCCGTTCGCGTTTCGATAAGATATTTCTCAGCCTGACATCATGTTTTGACTCCGTCCGTGAGATCAGGGATGCCGAGGCGCTGATACAGGCGAATATTGATGAGTTTGTCGGGTGCTACCGTGAGAACTGCTGACGACTTCGTAAAAAGTCCATATGCGGCGTTGCGCTTTATCCTTCGTCACTGCGACGTACGGAAAAGTACGCCTCATTCCTCAGGATTCGCGCGCCTTGCCTCTGGAGCTTTTTACGAAGCCGTTGCACTGAAGGCGTAAATTGCTGACGACTTCGTAAAAAGTCCATATGCGGTGCCCGACAGGCTTCATCCGTATTGACAGGTTTGGCCGTTTCCGTTAGGTTTGGGCGAGCAGGAGGGCCGAGTGAAGGAACAGAGAAGACGGATACTCTATTCAAGGGAAGAAATTCTAGAGAGGGTCGAATCACTCGGCGAAGAGATCTCCCGGCGCCACGAGGGTGATGAGATCGTGTTCATCTGCGTTCTCAAGGGTGCCTTCATGTTTCTCGCCGATCTGGTAAGACACGTGCGAGTCCCTCACGCGATCGATTTCGTCAGGCTGGCCAGTTACGGGTGCGGTTCAGAAAGTTCCGGGACCGTGACGGTGACGAAGGATATCGAGCTTCCTCTTGCGGGCAGGCACGTCATTATTGTGGAGGATATCATTGATTCCGGATTGACCCTTTCCTCTCTGCGGGAGCGGATCGAGGCCCAGGGCCCCGCTTCAGTAGAGATATGCACTTTGATCGATAAACGGGGCAGACGGAAGATGCCTGCCCCGGCCGATTACGTCGGTTTTGTCATGGATGATGGATTCATCGTCGGCTATGGACTTGATTTTGATGAGCAATACCGGTATCTTCCGGATATCTGTGTTATTGAAGACCTGTAACGGCCGCTGAAGGCGGTCATTTTGAGGGGGGTGCGCGTGATCGTTGAGTGTCCTGACTGCAAAACAACCTATCGCTTCGATGAAAAGCTGATCACCGGTGAAGGTGTATGGGTGCGGTGCAGCCGGTGCGGGCGTGTTTTCTTTCTTGAGCCTCCCACGCCGGCGGTGGAGGAGATCTCTCTCGACGACATCCGGGCCGAGTTGAGCGAAAATAATATCCATGCCGGCTCGGAAGATATTGAGGACCTGGCGCGGTTGCTCGAGGAAGTCGGTATCGGTGATGACTCCGGCGGGTCCGTTGTCGATGAAACAGAGGAGATGCATCCCGAAACCGTTGTGCCGGTGGCTGAAGAAAAAGTCGCTCAACCGGTGGTTTTCAGGCGCGATCAAAGATCCGGAAGGAGGGTCGGCTTCGTACTCAGCCTGATCGCCGGTGTTCTGCTGGTCCTCGTACTGATGGGTGGTGTTTCCCTGTGGCTTCTTCCCGATCTGCGGGAGGATGTTCTGAGCCGTGTCCGGCTTCCTTCATACCTCTCATCGCTTTTGATGCCTCAGAAAGGGACCGCTTCCGTAGCGGATGCCCTGGTGAACATCGATTTTACCGACATCAGGGAGCGGTATGTTCAAAACTGGATCATCGGTACCATCCTGGTCGTCGAGGGATCGGCACAGAACAACAACAGCGGTCTCGTTTCGGAGATCAGCGTGCGGGGGAAACTGCTCGACCGGGACGGGGCTGTACTGGCGGAAGAGCACAGCTACTGCGGGAATATTCTCAGCGAAGATGAACTGACCAACCTCACCCGCGAAGAAACGTTCGGTGAACTGATGCGTCCCGAAGGAAGCACGCACTCGAACAGGAACATCCCCGCCGGCGAGAGCATTCCTTTCATGCTGGTTTTCCCGGCACCGGCCATGGAGGTCAGTGAGATCGCCCTTGAACTTGCAGGGGTCGAGGCGGGAGACTGACGGCGGCTATGACGGCCGTTACCCGGGCGGTCAGACCGCCGGACGCCGCCGGGTTCACAAGGACAGACCTGTGACACAGACCCGGAAAATCAGATATGCCTTTGTTCTGCTCCTCCTGATCATTGTCGCCGGAACGATCGGGTATCATTTGCTCGAGGGATGGCCGATCCTTGAGTCTTTTTATGCCACTATTGTTACCCTGGGAACGGTGGGGTACGGCGATTTCTATCCGGTCACCATAGAGGGACGGCTCTTCGCCGTCTTTCTGATCGTTACCGGCGTGGGGGCCATGGCCTATACGTTTGCCCTGGCGATGGAATATTTTCTGGAAGGCCGCCTGGAGCAGGTTCTTGGGAGGGGAAAGATGGAACGCCAGCTAAAGAAATTGTCCCATCATCATATTATCTGCGGGTATGGGAAGATCGGCCGGCTTATCTGCAGGGAACTCGCCCGCGAGGCGGTCGATTTCGTCGTCATCGAGAACGACGCCGCCGTGGTCCAGGAGATCATCAAAGACGGGTACCTCCATATCCTGGGTAGTGCGACGGAAGACAAGACCCTGTTGGATGCGGGAGTCGAGCGGGCCGCGAGCGTTGTCTGCGCGCTTCCCACCGACGCTCATAATCTTTACGTGATCCTCGCCGCTAAGGAGATCAATCCCTCCGTGTTCGTTCTCTCCCGGGCCGAAGATGAAGCGTCCGAGCATCGATTAACAAAGATCGGCGCCGACCGGGTCATGTCACCTTACAAGGAAGGCGGCATGAGAATGGCCCTGGCCATACTGAAACCTGATATACTCGACTTCATCGAGCTGACCACGAGCCGGCAGAGCCTGGAGCTGCGCATGGAGGAACTGACGGTCTGTGAAGAGTCGCCGATAGTGGGCAAGACCCTCGCTGAATCAGCGCTTCGCCATGAATACGGCATCATCGTCGTTGCCATCAAAAAGGAATCGGGAAAGATGATATTCAACCCGGAGGCATCCTACCCCATTGAAAAAATGGACAAGCTGATCGCTCTCGGCCAGGAAGATGACCTCGCCCGCTTTTCCCACGTCTGTCAGATATAACATTGCCGCATCAAGCGATCAGCATCGTAAAATAAGTACGTTTTGTGATCCATTAGAAAAGGAGGTCGTTTTTATGAAAAGAATGGCTGAACATGTCGAGGTTGTGCCTGTGATTTGTCTTTTTTGCCTCTGCCTGTGCGGTATACTCTGTCTTCAGCCGGCACAGGCGGTCGCCGGGCAGTCGGCTTCACAGGAACCGCTGGCGGGTGATCGCCGCCTGCCGGACGATGAGATCGTTGTCACCTTCACATCAGACGGCTTTTTTTCAAACAATGCGTATTATCCCGATACAGATCTTGCCCTCGGTCCCGCCCACACGACGGAGACTGAAGCAATGGATGCCTCCGACGACGTGGCCGTTGCTACGGGCAAAATGCATACAACCAGCAACGAAGAGTATTTCGTCGTTTTTCTTGCGACCGATGGCTCCATTGTTGTGGAAGGGTGGGACCCGGCTACGGGAAGCCACTTCGGGCCTGCCTCATGGTCCGGGATCACGGCCACGGGAGACAAACACGTGACCTGTGACGCCGCCGATTTCGACGGTGACGGAACGGATGAACTCCTGGTGGGCTTTCAGGGGGGAGGTGATTATCTCAATCTCCTCGTCATTGATGGCACGGGATCGGGATTTGAGAAAAAAACACATTTTTTGGATACAACGTTCGAATTTCGTGACGGCCTCGTGAAGGATTTCGATACGGCCGCTCTCGATGCGGACGATGACGGAACGGCTGAAATAGCCGTTGTCTGTGGCGATGACTGCCCGGGATATGTTCCCTGGTATTATGTCGCGGTGCGGCTTTACGACGTAGCGGCAGATTTTTCCATTACTTATCAGAGCCGGTCTGTCGTGTCGTTGCTGGCGATTGACAGACACAGCCAGACCAAGACCATTGCCGTGGGCGATTTCGACGGGGAGCCGGGGGACGATATCATTGCTGCCGCTCTGGAGTTGACCGATGAAGGGGCTTCCGATGAACAGATAGCCATGAAAGTATTCACCGTCGATGCCGATCTCAATCTTGTGGAAAAAGGACATGCCGTTCAGTGGGCCTGGGTGGATGTTGACACGACGGGAATTCACATGGCCGTGGGCGACCTTGACAGCGACGGAACGGATGAGGCCGTTCTGTGCTGGTCGGCGGGGCTCTGGAACGGTGTGGCGGAATCATACATCAAGATGTTCGACATCAGCGAGGAATACGCCATATCCGGCAAGGGTTACAGCGAAGTGTCCGTTTACGGCAATCAGTACATGAATCTGGCAGTCGGGAATTTCGATGGAACTCTGGATTTCAGGAACGAAATAGCGGCGGTCTGGCAGGGTGACAACAACAAGGGTGTTGTACGGATATACCAGCCGAGCAAAACCCTGGACATCCTGACCGCAAAAGGCAAGGACAGCAGCCTGGTTCTGGCGGGGGGCAGGCGGATAACCCTGGCCAGCGGCGATTTCGACGGCGACAGCCTCTATCTGGGAGAGCCCGTGCACTGGGTCGCGGAGGAGCACCACCAGCCCTCTGCCATCATCACGGAACCGCCGAAACACATCGATTATATCAAGGACCCCAAAGGAGATCTGAGGGAGTACAATGTCAGCCGCACATGGTTTCCACCTGACGATTACTTCTCGACAGTGCTCAAGGACGAGAACGAAACGGTGATCACTACGTCGAATACGGCCACCAGCTCCTGGAGTCTCGGGGTAAAAGTAAGCGTGGACATAGAGGATGACTTTGAAATGCCCCTGATCGGCAGCGTCGGCGTCAAGCTGGAAAACACCGCGGGTTATGAGTACGACCAGCACAAGGAAGAAATGAACAAGAACTACACCAAGACAGAAATGGGGGTGGGATTGCGGGCATCGAGCGACGATTTCCTGGTGGCCAAGATCATGAATGTCCATGTCTGGCGATACCCCGTCCTGGGTCATTATGTGGATACCATGGCGTCACTTTTCGGCATGGACCTGAGCGACGAGATGAAATACGAACTGGAGCAGGGCATAATTCCCGGGGAACTGAAGACGGCGTTCACCGATGCGGGACACCCGCTCTCTCCCGACGCCGTTCTTTCAACGATTGACGGTGGATGGAAAATCACCGACGGTACCGCAGCATATTTCATGGTGGAAGATGCGGACAAGCTCATCGTAAATCAGAAAACCGGCAACAAGGGCCAGCTGTACATTCAGATAAGCCTTCCCTCGGATGAAACAAAGGGCAACCTTGAGGGGAGGACCGTGGAATGGTATCAGCCGGTTCACGAGAATGGGAATATTTTTTCCTATCCCTGGGAAAAGGAACAGATCGGAGACCTTGCGCGGGGCGAGATCCTGACCGGCCTGGAGACCTTTGCCGTTGGCGGGGGACAGGCGGAATTTCACATAGAATGGACGAAGGCGGAGGAGCAGGAAGAGGAAGTGTCAACGGAACATAAATTCGAGCAGGATTCCTCCATTACCGGCTCGGTAAAGGTGGTCGATATGAAGACGTCCATTACGGTCAAGGAAAGTTATGATCGGACGTGGTCGCAGCTGACCACATCGGAAACGGAGTGCACTGAATCAAAGGGCATCACCATTACCAAACCGGACATGGATGATTCCTGTTCCTACGAATTCACCCCCCTCATATTTTCCACGGGCGTCCATGACGTCACGGAAGACGGGACCACGGTGAAAGAACCGACGGGAGCGCTGAAAGTGGGATACACCGTGGATCCCGTTTCCACGGCGGCCGCGCAGTGGTGGACGGATATTTCCGGCTACGGAGACAATGCCGATCCGGCCCTCAATCTTCCCTATCGCTGGGTATCAAAGGACGGCGGCGTCACCTGGGAATATAATGAGGGCAGCTACAACCTGCAGATGATGAAGGGACTCTTTCTGTTTGACAATACAGGAAGTGAGATCGGTTACATGGTGAAGGAGGGAGACCTGGTCACGCTCAGGGCACGGGTATACAATTACAGCTTCGTCGATGCCGACCAGGTGACAGTTGCCTTCGAGGCGCAGGCGAGCGACGACAACAGGAACTGGGGACAACGCTTCACGATCGACAAGGATACGATAGCGGAACTTCCCGCCTTTCAGAACCCTCAGGATATACCGAATTGGAAGTTCGCGGAGGTAACCTTTGATACGAGCGGGAAGGCCGGGAAATATTATCGGTTATGGGTTATCGTCGATCCCGGTGATACCGTGAAAGAAGTGACGGGGCACAACCTGGGCGAAAAATACAGTAATAATGAAGGGTATTTCGGTATCCCCCTTGCCGTGGTCAGTGCCGACGATATGACGGCATCGAAAGAGCTGGGTGTTGTCGCCCTTGAGCCTCTCGCGCTTTCCGACGACAATGTCACCCAGGGTGATACCGTGATGGTGACCTTCATGATCAAGGCGGAGGAAGAGGATCATGGAACGGGTCGTGCGCTGGTGTTGTTCTATGACGGGCACCCCGCGTCAGGGGGAACACTCTTTGACATTGAACTGGTCCCCTTCCTGTTCGGTGGCAGATCCTGTCAGGTGCAGGTTCCCTACTCGACGCACGGCAAGGCGGGAACACACACATTATATGCCGTTGTCCGATCAAGACCGGGCGAGGGGAATGCCGACGACAACATGGTTTCAACGAAGCTCCGTGTGCGGAGTGGAAATGACGAAGGGGACGGCTGCTTCATCAGGACCGTCTTGCCCTGATTCTCATTGCTGGCCTCCGGTTCACATCGGGTGCCGGGGCCTGTATCATAAAGGCCTCGAACTGCCGAGGATGATGGGACCTCGTAAAAAGAAGGTGCGGCGCGCGAACCCTGGGAGGGTCGCGCGCCATGGTTCCTACAGGAGAGAGACCTCTTTTTTCCTGTCGCTGCCGGTGCTTCGTTCGTCGATGATGCGTGCCAAGTCAAGCCCCGTCAGGGTCCTGATCTCCTCGAAGAAGCTATGTACCGAGCCCGCCAGGCTTCCCACGAGATGGGGAACACCTCCCCCGTTGTTTCCGCCGTCCACCACGGTCAGCCGCTCTATGGAGAGATTCTTCCCGATCACATCGGTCACCTTGTCCACGATTTCGGGAAGAAGCTGTATCATGAAGAGGTCCTTGCCGTCATCCTTCTCCCATTGCTCCCTGAGAAGGCGGATCGCTTCGGCCTTGGCCCTTCCTTCTTCAAGCGTGGCAGCCGCCTCTCCGGCAGCCTTCATCTTCATGGCCTGTTCCTCGGCTTCGGCGGGCACAACGACCTCTGCGGCGTATTTCAGGCGGTGAACGTTGACCTTCTCCCCTTCAAGGACCGTCATTTCCTCCATGCGTGATATCTCCCCGGCCAGCCGTGCCTTTTCCTCCTCCCGGTTCGTGTCCGCCGCCCACCGGGCCTGCTGGACCCGGAAGTCCATTTCGGATTCCACCACGGCTCGCCGTGATTCGATCTCGGCAATCTCGGCGATCCGCCGTCCTTCCGATTCCTTCCGGCTTGCTTCGGCATTCGATTGGGCCTCAACGATCCTGGCATCACGGTGAACTTCGGCGTTCTTCTTCCGGGCGATCGCCTCCAGATATCCCTTGTCGTCGGTGATGTCCTGGATCTTGAGCGTGTCAAGAAGCAGACCCATCCGTTCCATGTCCTCGCGTGCCTCCGCGGCGACCCGCCGCGCCAGTTCGATCCGCGAAGCATTCGCTTCTTCCGGTTCCATCATCGCCAGGATGCCGCGAAGGGTCCCCTCAAGGATCTCCCGTGCCGTGGTTCCGATGGAACCCGGGTTTCTGCCGAGGAACCGTTCAATGGCGTTTCCCAGGCCTTCCTTCATGGACCCCGCTATCTTTGCGTTCGCCATCGCCTTCACGTTCACCGGAATGGTCCCCCGCGTCAGGGCCCCCGTGACGTTCATTTCGATCGGCATCGTGTTCAATGAGAGGGTGTGTACCGTCTCGATGAGCGGAATTCTCAAAGCCCTGCCGCCGCGGATAACCCGATATCCGGCGCCGCCATCACCGGCCTTGAAGCGCCTTCCTGAGAATATCATCACTTCATTGGGGGCGCAGATCTTCATATTCGCCTTGATATAGATGACGAGGATCATGAGCACCACCGCGCCGAGAAACATACCGATAATTCCCATCTGCATGGTCATAACCTCCTTATATGTCGTAATACAGTGCAAATTCGTACGGATGGGGACGGAGGCGGATCTGGTCCTCCTCCCGTTTCCGTTTATATTCGATCCACATGCCGATGATGTCCTTCGTGAAAACATCGCCCTTGAGCAGGTAGTCGTGGTCCCGTTCCAGGTTGTCGAGCGCTTCCGACAATGACCCCGGTGTGGATTTCAAATGTTTCTTCTCTTCCGGCGCCAGTTCAAAGATGTCCGTTTCAATGGGCGGAGGGGGTTCGATGCCGTTCTCGATTCCATCCAGTCCCGCCATGAGCATGGCGGCCAGGGCCAGGTAGGGATTGCAGGAACAATCGGGGGGACGGAACTCGATCCGTTTCGCCTTTTCGCTCTGGGAGTACATGGGTATCCGGACGCAGGCGCTGCGGTTCCTCTGTGAATAGACGAGATTGATTGGAGCCTCGTACCCCGGGACGAGACGACGGTATGAATTCGTCGTGGGCGATGTGAGCGCCAGAAGCGACGGCGCATGATGAAGCAGGCCGCCGATATAATTGATCGCCATGCGGCTCAGGCCGCCGTATCCCCCGGGATCGGCAAAGAGGTTCCTTCCGGCCCTCCAGAGACTCTGATGAACGTGCATGCCCGAGCCGTTGTCCATGAAGATCGGTTTGGGCATGAAGGTCACCGTTTTGCCGTGAGCCCGGGCCACGTTCTTGACGACATACTTGTATTTCATGAGGACGTCGCAGGTATTGACCAGCGTGTTGACCTTGACACCGATCTCGCACTGGCCGGCCGTTGCCACTTCGTGGTGGTGGAGGAGAACAGGGATGCCCACATCGTTCATGACCTTTGACATCCTGGCCCGGAGGTTATGCAGGCTGTCCGTGGGTGGAACGGGGAAATAGCCTTCTTTGTACCGGGGTTTATATCCCAGGTTCGGACCCTCGTCCCTTCCGGTGTTCCAGAATCCTTCACGTGAATCGATGGCATAGAACCCGGAATGCTGCGTCTGGTCGAACCGGACATCGTCAAAGACATAGAATTCCGGTTCGGGGCCGAAAAAGGCCTGGTCGGCGATGCCGCAGGAGGAAAGATAGCGCTCGGCCTTGCGGGCGATATTCCGGGGGTCCCTCGAGTAGGGCACGTGGGTGAGGGGGTCCGAAACATTGCAGATCATGCTGAGCGTCGGATCAGCCGTAAAGGGATCGATGAACGCCGTCTGGGAGTCTGGTTTTATCAGCATATCGCTTTCGTTGATCGGCTGAAATCCCCTGATGCTTGAGCCGTCGAACCCGATTCCTTCTATGAACAGACTTTCCTCCAGGTCGTCGATGGGGATCGTTATGTGCTGCCATAATCCCGGAATGTCGGTGAACTTGAGATCGATGAACTCCAGGTTCTTTTCTTTCGCGACCTTCTTCAACTCTTTTGAACCCATGCCGGACCTCCTATCCGATCGCCTTTCCGCCACGCTCACCCGTGCCGATCCTGACCACTTCGTGGAGGTCGCAGACGAAGATCTTCCCGTCGCCGGGATGTCCCGTGTGAGCGCCCTTTGTGATCGCCGCGACGGTCGGTTCGAGAAAATCCTCGTTGACGGCGATCTCGAGCTTTATCTTTTTCAGAAGCCCGATCTCCTCGACGCCCCGGTAGACTTCCGAGAATCCCTTCTGGCGTCCCCGTCCCAGCACGTTTGAAACCGTGATCAGGTGCACTTCAACGTTCTCCAGTTCCTTTTTGACTTCCTCAAACTTGTGCGGTTGGATGATGGCGATGATGTATTTCATTCTATTCCTCCTATTCCAGTACGGTATATGCCGATTCGCGGTGTTGCGTAAGATCGAGACCCATGAGTTCATCCTCTTTTTCAACCCGCACGCCGAAGAGGGCATCGACGAACTTGAAGAGGATCCACGTCATGACAAGGGCGAAGGTGACACAGGTCAGAAGGTACACTCCCTGGACCAGGAAAAGCTTGACATTGCCGAAAAGCAGCCCGTCGGCCCCGGCTGCGTTGACGGCCGTATTCGCGAATATGCCCGTCGCGATGGTTCCCCAGATCCCTCCGACACCATGAACACCGAAGACATCGAGAGCATCGTCATAGCCGAATTTCGGCTTTAAGGCGGTAACCGCCATGTAACAGAACACCCCCGCCAGAAGGCCGATGATGACGGATGACAGCGGGCTGACGAAACCGCAGGCCGGTGTGATCGCTACAAGCCCGGTAAGGGCGCCCGTGACGATACCCAGCACGGTGGGCGCGCCGTGACGTTGCCATTCTATGAGAGCCCAGGTCAGCCCGGCAGCCGCCGTCGCCGTATTGGTCGTGACGAAGGCGTTTGCGGCGACCCCTCCCGCTTCAAGGGCGCTTCCCGCGTTGAATCCGAACCACCCGAACCAGAGGAGCGCGCCGCCGAGCACGGTCAGGGGAAGATTATGGGGCTTGTAGGACTGGTTCTCGTACCCGACGCGACGGCCGATCAGGATCGCCATCAACAGTGCCGATGCGCCGGAGCTGACGTGAACGACAATGCCGCCGGCGAAATCGAGGGCGCCCATGTCCCGCAGCCAGCCGCCCGTACCCCAGACCCAGTGGGCGATGGGATCATAGACGAAGGTGGTCCACAGGAGCATCAGCACGACGAAGGCCGAGAACTTCATGCGCTCGGCAAATGCTCCCACGATAAGGGCCGGTGTGATAATGGCGAACATGGCCTGAAAGATCATGAATGACAGATGGGGGATCGAAGCGGCGTAATCGGCGTTCGGTTCCATTCCCACGTTATTCAGGCCGACCCAATCGAGCCCGCCGATAATGCCGTGGCCGAGGTCCGGCGAAAAGGCCAGTGAATATCCGAGAAGCACCCACTGCAGGCTCACCAGGCACATGATAAAAAAGCACTGCATCAGAATGGAAAGAATGTTTTTTCTCCGCGCGAGACCCCCGTAGAAAAGGGCTACACCGGGCGTCATGATGAACACCAGCGCGGCACAGAGCATTACCCATGCGGTATCACCTGAACTCATGCTGTTACCTCCTTGGTTAAATCCTACGGCTCGGTATCCATCAAATATCATGCCAGTTTGGGGGTATTGTTGTTAACTACATAAAATATATGTAGAAATAACTTTAATTATTCTCTGTTGTGCCGGATAATTATCCTACGGCCGCGTATTTTGTCTTGCATTAAATGACAATAATGTAATATTGTGTGGCTGTTTTTTACAGAACCCCGGTAAGCCCCGCGTACCCCCTGAAGGTGTGCGACGGTTCGGGGAGCAGGAAAGGGACGGATACAAATGACAGTTGCGGCAGGTGATGGAAAAAGAGAGAACCGGGAGGTCAGGGAGCTTTCCCTGCTTTACGAGGTCAGCCAGACCCTCGGCCGGAGCATGGACATACGGGAAGTGGTCGGTCCCGTCCTCAACGCCCTGGCGGAAGGGATGGGCATGACCCGGGGAATGCTGGCGCTCCTGAACCGGAAGACGGGGGAAATGTATATCGAGGCGGCCCACGGCCTTTCGGAGGTTCAGAGAAAACGGGGGCGGTACCAACTGGGTGAAGGTGTCATCGGCAGGGTGGTCGAGACGGGCCAGCCGGCAATCGTCCCCCATATTTCTGACGAGCCCCTTTTCCTCGACCGTACCGGTTCGCGAAAGAACCTGAACAAGAATGACATATCCTACATCTGCGTGCCCATTAAGATCGGGACGGAGGTGATCGGAACGCTCAGCGCCGACCGGCTCTTCGATGAATCGATCTCTCTGAAGGAGGACGTGCGGCTTCTGGCCATCATCGCCTCCATGATCGCCCAGGCGGTCCGTATCAGGCAGGAAACGCAGGAAGAGCGGGAGATGCTGATCCAGGAAAATCTGCGCCTCCAGACGGAACTGAAGGAAAAATTTCATCCCGCCAACATCATCGGAAAATCGAAGAGCATGCGGGAGGTCTATCAACTAGTCGCTCAGGTTTCAAAGAGCAACGCCACCGTGCTCATCAGGGGCGAGAGCGGCACGGGAAAGGAACTGGTCGCCAACGCGATCCATTATAACAGCCTGCGTGCCAATAAGCCTCTGGTGAAGGTGAACTGCGCGGCGCTTCCCGAGACGGTCCTGGAGAGCGAGCTCTTCGGCCATGAAAAGGGTGCCTTCACCGGAGCCACCTACACGCGAAAAGGCAGGTTCGAGCTGGCGAGCGGGGGCACCATTTTCCTGGACGAGATCGGGGACCTGCCGCCCATGGTGCAGATACGCCTCCTGCGCGTTCTCCAGGAGCGGGAATTTGAGCGGGTCGGTGCCACTGAAACGACGAAGGTCGACGTGCGCGTTATAGCCGCCACGAACAGAAGCCTGGAAGAACTGATGGAAAAGGGGGACTTCAGGGAAGACCTGTACTACCGGTTGAACGTGTTCCCGGTCTATGTGCCGCCGCTGAGGGAGCGCAAGTCGGATATCCTTCTCCTTGCCGACTTTTTTATCGAACGATACGCGAAGATGAACAACAAGAGAATCCAGAGGATCTGCACCCATGCCATCGATATGCTGACCTGCTATCACTGGCCGGGAAACGTGCGGGAACTGGAAAACTGTATCGAACGGGCCGTCCTTCTCTCGAACGAGGGAGTCATTTACGGCTATCACCTGCCGCCCACATTACAGACGTCGTCCTATTCGGGAACGATTTCCTACGGTACCCTGCAGGGCGAAATGGACCGTCTTGAGAGGGACCTGATCATGGACGCCCTGAAAACGGTCCGGGGGAATATGACCCAGGCGGCGAAGATCCTCGGCACGAGCGAGCGGATCATGGGGCTGCGGGTTGCAAAGTATAATATCGATCCGAAACGATTTCGTACATAACAGTAGTTGCGTCCCTGTAATCCTACGAATTTGTAGTACGGCCGATGGCGGAGCGGATGGTCCCTCCGTCATTGTTTTGTAATAATGCAGTGATATCATACACATGATGAGGAAGCGAAACTTCCGGCGGCAACTGGCACTATTGTTGCTTACATGTGAGAAAACCAAAATGAGCAGGAGTGCGCATAATGGCAAAGAAAAACATGAAAGACAAGGAAAGTATCTTGCGGATCGTCAGGGACCAGGATGTCAAGTTCATCCGGCTCTGGTTCACCGATGTTCTCGGCTTTTTAAAGAGTTTCACCATCACGCCCCGTGAGCTTGAGGGGGCCTTTGACGAGGGTATGGGGTTTGACGGTTCATCCATCGAAGGGTTCGCCAGGATCGAGGAAAGCGATATGGTCGCCAAACCGGACCCGGAAACCTTCGTCATGCTTCCATGGCGTAACAACGGGATCAGCGTGGCCCGGATGTTCTGCGACGTTCTGAAGCCCGACGGAGCACCCTACGAAGGGGACCCGCGTTATGCCCTGAAGCGGAACCTCCAAAAGGCCACCAATATGGGGTATACGTTATATGTGGGCCCCGAGCTCGAGTATTTCTATTTCAAGGATGCCTCCGATACGCCGCAGATCCTCGATCACGGCGGTTACTTCGATCTGACACCCCTCGATATGGCCAGCGATCTGAGAAAGGACACGATCCTGGCGCTGGAAAGCATGGGTATCAATGTGGAGTACAGCCATCATGAGGTTGCGCCGAGCCAGCACGAGATAGACCTGCAGTACACGGACGCGCTCCACATGGCAGACGCCGCCATGACCTACCGGATGACGGTGAAGGAGATCGCCATGAAGCACGGTGTCTACGCCACCTTCATGCCGAAACCCATGTTCGGCCAGAACGGCAGCGGTATGCACGTCCATCAGTCCCTGTTCGCGGGTAGTGAAAACGCCTTCTTTGACGCCGATGACACCTATTACCTGTCCGGCGTGGCGAAGCATTACATCGCCGGGCTGCTCCGGCATTCGCAGGAGATATGCTCCATCGTCGCCCAATGGGTCAATTCGTACAAGCGCCTGGTGCCCGGATATGAAGCCCCGGTCTATATTTCCTGGGCGCGCAGGAACCGCTCGGCCCTGATCCGCGTTCCCATGTACAAACCCGGAAAATCGAAGGCGACGAGGGCCGAGTTCCGCTGCCCCGATCCCGCCTGCAATCCCTACCTGGCCTTTGCCGTCATGCTGGCCGCGGGACTCAAGGGAATCGAAGAAAAATACGAACTTCCCGAGCCTGTTGAGGAAGATATATTCGAAATGGGACCGGAAACGCGTGAAAAACGGGGTATCGCTTCCCTTCCGGGCAGCCTGGGACAGGCGATACATTACACGGAACGGAGCGAGGTCGTCAGGGAAGCGCTGGGAGACCATATATACACCAAGTTCATCGCCAACAAGAAGCTCGAGTGGGATCAGTACCGCATGCAGGTATCAAACTATGAACTGAAGAAATATCTTCCCATTCTTTGAGGGTCATGGAAAAGGTGCTTGTCATCACCCACGTGGCTTCGGAAGGCCCCGGGACCCTGGGTGACTTTCTCATGTCTCGCGGATTCGAGATCGAGACGGTGCGCCTCTTTGACGGCCAGGCCCTGCCGGGCGGTTCCCTCGAATATCACGCGGTCGTTACCATGGGTGGTCCCATGAACGTCCATGACGACGAGCGCTATCCGTTCCTTGCCCGGGAGGTGGAATTTCTGCGCAGGGCCATCAGTGAGAATGTTCCCGTTCTGGGGATATGCCTGGGCGCCCAGTTGATCGCCCGGGCAGGTTACGCGCCGGTGCGAAGCGGAGCGGGGAAGGAACAGGGATGGAAAAACATCTTTGTCACCGATGAAGGCCGGAAGGATATCCTTCTCCAGGGTGTTCCCGCCCTGTTCAGAGTCTTTCAGTGGCATGATGACGTGTTCGAGGTACCTGCCGGGGGCGTGCTCATCGCCACGGCCCGGAATTTGCCGAACCAGGCCTTCCGGTACCGCAACGCTTACGGCCTTCAGTTTCACGTCGAGGTGACCCGCGACATGCTCGCGGAGTGGATGGACCAGGACCCCGACCGTGACGAGGTCCTGCGGACCTTTGATAATATCGAAAGGGAATTTTCCCTGGTTGCCCGGGCACTGTACGCGAATTTTCTGTGGCTCGCCGATATCCGGCGGCGGGTAAGTTCACCGACCGGCAGGATCGCCGCGGGTGTCTGATGTCCGCCGGCAAGGAAGAGAGCTATGTGTGGAATCGTTGGAATTATCAACCGGAACCGGGAATATATCGATGGAAGCCATATCCGGGAAGCCATCAGGATACAGCGCGAGCGGGGAAACGGCCTCGGCGGCGGGTTTGCCGTGTACGGCGCATACCCGGAGCACAAGGACGCCTATGCCTTCCATGTCATGTATGAAGGCGACCGGACCAGTCAGGCCGTTCCCGCCGTTGAAGAGTACCTTCGCAGAAAGACGAACATCTATCAGTCGGAGGAGATCCCCGTTTACCCGAATGACCGCGTTCCCCGGGGGCCCTATTTCAAGCGCTATTTCCTGAAACCGATCGAGGAATTCATTGCTCCGGAGCAGACGGAAGAGGATTACATCGTCGAGATCGTCATGGCCATCAACGGCATGGGCGGTGTCTACGTAGTGTCCTCCGGCAAGAACGTGGGTGTTTTCAAAGGGGTCGGTTACCCCGAAGATATCGCCGATTTCTTCAGGATCGAAGATTACCGCGGCTACATGTGGATAGCCCATAACCGGTTTCCCACCAACACACCCGGCTGGTGGGGAGGCGCCCATCCCTTTACGATCCTCGACAAGGCCGTCGTCCATAACGGCGAGATAACCAGTTACGGGACCAACGTCCGGTGGCTCGAGATGTACGGCTACCACTGCCGCCTTCAGACTGACACGGAGGTGGTGAGCTACATTTTCGACAAGCTGACGCGCAGGGACCATCTCAGCGCCGGCGATGCCTGTCTCGTCATGGCGCCGCCGCTGTGGGAGGAAATAGACCGGACGAATGACAAGAAGCGTCGATACCTGCGGCAGATCTACGGCCCGGCCATCGTCAACGGTCCCTTCGGCATCGTCCTGACCCATGCGAAGGGGGCTATCGTCCTGAACGACCGGAACAAGCTCCGTCCGGTAGTCTGCGCCGTGAAGGGGGATACCTTCTACGCGTCTTCCGAGGAGTGCAGTATCAGGCTTCTCTCGGCCGAGGTCGACCGTGTCTGGTCGCCCCGGGGGGGAGAGCCGGTCATCGTCGAGCTGCGCAACGGAGGAAAAGAGGGAGACGGAATATGAAGACCATGGAGAACAACTGGAAGATCATTCCGTCCTACCACCCCGAATTCGATCTGGACCGTTGTGATTACAGGAACGGTTGTTCCCTCTGCGTGCAGGAGTGCTCCTTCGGTGAAATTTCCCTCAAGGCCGTCAAGGGGAGAGACGGCACCGTGCAGTACCGTCCCTGGGCCAACCTGAGCGCCTGCCATGCCTGCCAGCGGTGCGCCAAGATGTGTCCCCAGAACGCCATACACATCGCTCATGCACCCATGCATTCATCCCACGGGTACTGGACCACCTTTCACGTCGGCAACATCTGGCGGCAGGCGGGAGCGGACGGCGGCGTTCTCCTTGTGGGAACGGGAGCCACCGGTCCCCAGAAACGGTATTTCGACAGCCTCATGTTCGATGCCTGTCAGGTGACGAATCCTCCCATAGACCCGCTCAGGGAACCCATGGAGATCAGGCGGTACCTCGGGCGGAAGGCGGATTCCTTCGGCGGGGAGGTGGGGCCCCAGCTCATGCTCGAGGTTCCCATCATGTTCGGTGCCATGAGCTTCGGCGCGGTGAATCTGCGGGTCCACGAGGCGGAAGCCATGGCCACCCGGGCTGTGGGGACCTACTGGAATACCGGTGAAGGCGGTTTTTACGAAGGATTGCGGAAGTACGGCGCCAATACCATCGTCCAGGTGGCGTCGGGCAGATTCGGGGTCAGTGAAGATTACCTGAAATCGGCGGCGGCCGTCGAGATCAAGATCGGCCAGGGCGCGAAACCCGGGATCGGCGGTCATCTGCCGGGAGAAAAGGTGTCCGAGGCCATCTCGAAAACGAGGATGATCCCTGAAGGGTCCGATGCCCTTTCACCGGCCCCTCATCACGATATCTATTCGATAGAGGACCTGCGGCAGCTCATCTTCGCGATCAAGGAAGCGACGGACTACCGGGTTCCCGTATCGGTCAAGATCTCCGCCGTCAACAATGTTGCCCCCATCGCGACCGGCATCGCCACGGCGGGCGCGGATATTATCGTTATCGACGGCTTTCGAGGCGGTTCGGGGGCGACGCCCCTCCAGATCCGCCAGAACACGGGAATTCCCGTGGAACTTGCGATCTCCGCCGCGGACCGGCGGCTGACCGAGGAAGGGATCCGCAATACGGTGAGCCTCGTTGCGTCGGGAGGGATACAGACGTCGTCGGATGTTCTCAAGGCGATCTGCCTCGGCGCTGATGCCGTTTACGTGGGGACTCCCGTGCTGATCGCCCTCGGCTGCGGCATGTGCCAGCGCTGTTTCACCGGCAGGTGTCCTTACGGAATCACCACGAACCGGCCGGGACTGGCCGAGCGGATCGATACGGAGGAAGCCGCTGCGGCGCTGAAGAACCTCCTTCACGCATGGGGGGAGGAGATAAAGGAATTAATGGGGTCTATGGGGATCAGCGCGATCGAGGCCCTGCGCGGCAACCGCGACCGGCTGCGCGGTGTGGGATTGAACGAGGAAGAATTAAGAATACTCGGCGTGAAGCACGCCGGAGCATGACATGCTGACCATCGAGGCAAAGGGCTTATATTACAAGGCACTGAACCGCCAGATCAGGGAGTCGATCGCACGGGGCGAGAAGCAGATCGTTCTGAAGAACGTCCTGGGACAGCGGTACATCGGCGGCGGCCTGAGCGGTGACGCCACTTTTCTTGTGTATGGAACGCCGGGACAGGACCTGGGCGCCTTCATGAACGGTCCCACCCTCACCGTCTTTGGAAATGCCCAGGACGGCGTGGGCAATACGATGAACCGTGGCAAGATCGTCATCCACGGGAAGGCCGGCGAGATACCCGGTCATTCGATGCGGGGCGGTAAGATATTCATAGAGGGAGATGTGGAGTACCGCGCGGCGATCCACATGAAGGAATATCTCGATGCCGTTCCCTGGCTCGTCATCGGCGGCACCGCCAAGGATTACTGCGGCGAGTACATGGCGGGCGGCAGGGTGGTGGTACTCAATCTTGAGGAACGGAAAGATGTCTCCCCCGTCGGCCACAGTGTGGGGACCGGCATCCATGGCGGTGCCATTTACATCCGCGGAACGGTACGGTCCCACCAACTCGGCCCGGGTGCCGTCTTTACCGACATGAACGGTGAAGACGAAGAATTCCTCAGAAGGGTCCTTGAAGAATACGGCCGTGACATGGATGTTGACCTTACAGGGGTCGTTCCCGGCGACTTCGTCAAGATATCGAAAAAGGGGCACCGTCCCTTTGCGAGTCTTTACACGCCCGGCATGAACATCAAGACGCAGGCCCCCCGCCATATCAACCTCACCCCTCCCTGCACGAACAGCTGCCCCACCGGGATACCGACGCCCGTTTTCCTGAATCTGATAAAGGACGGGAAGGTACGGGAAGCCCAGCAACTGATGGACGAATATACACCTTTTCGGATGTCGGTCTGCGGGACCGCCTGTCCTGCGTTGTGCATGGAGGCGTGCAGCCGGAACGCCCTGGACGGCCCCCTCGAGCTTCAGGAGCTGGCGCGGCGCTACTATCCGGACTTCAACCCCGCCACACCGGAAGAGCCCAGAAAGGAATTGGTTTCGATAATCGGTGCGGGGCCCGCGGGCCTGTCGGCGGCCTGGCAGCTTGCCCGCCGGGGATACCGCGTCAGGGTCTATGATGCGGCGGTCGACCTGGGAGGAAAGGTGCGCAGGGCAATTCCCCGTGAGCGGCTTTCCGACGAGGTCCTCGACCGCGATATCGCACGAATCCGGTCGCTCCCCATTGAATTTATCACGGCAAGCACGGTCGACAGGGAGTCCTTCGTCCTGATCCACCGGCAGAGCGATATTGTCGTGACGGCGACGGGCGCCCATCTTTCCAAGCGCATCGAATATCCCGGTGGAGAAAGGATCAGGTCAGGTCTCCGGTTTCTCATGGATATCAACGAGGGGAATCCCCTCGACCTCAAGGGTGCATCGGTCGTGGTCATCGGTGCGGGAAACGTGGGTATGGACATCGCCTGCGAGGCCTGGCGGCTCGGTGCGGCAAAAGTGACGGCCCTGGATGTTCAGAAGCCCCTGGCCTTCGGAAAGGAGTTGGAGGAGGCAAAGGCCCGTGGTACGGAGATCCTCTGGCCCCGGCGGATAGAAAAACTTGATGAAAAAAACATGTATTTTGCCGATGGTTCATCGATAGAGGCCGATGAGGTGTTCTTCAGTATCGGTGAGGTCCCCGATGCGACGTATCTGCCCGATTCGGTGATGCTCGACGACCGGGGGCATATTGTGACGGAAAGCCTGTCGTTTCAGAGCAGCGACCCGAAAATCTTCGCCTGCGGGGACATCCGGAAACCGGGTCTCATCACGGACGCGGTCGGTTCTGGCCGGCTCGCGGCCATGGAGGTGCATGCCCTTCTCAGGGGTGAACCTTTTGTGTGTCCCGCCTCGGTGCCCCTGCCGCGACGACGGGTCAACACCATCTATTTCGGCGGGGAGACCGATGAGATCGATCGATGCATGAGCTGCGGCACTTGCATTTTCTGCGATAAATGTATAGAGAACTGTCCCCAGAAGGCGCTGTCTCGAAACGGTGAGATATTCACCATCGATTCAACGCGGTGCACGCTTTGCTATACCTGTGTGAGTATATGCCCGCGTGGCGCCATACAGCCGGGATACCTGGATGAAGGTGAGCAGGAAAAGGGCTTCTGAAGCCCTTTTTTACGTGAATACCGCCGCGTGAATGTACGTGGGCGGCGGTTCCCGGTGGAACCGAGAACGGCGGGTGATGTTTCGATGACCGCCCCAGGAGAACCGCGGAAGGAACGTGACATGAGGACAAAATTCATATTTATTACCGGTGGTGTTCTGTCTTCACTCGGCAAGGGGCTTGCCGGCGCATCGATCGGGGCCATTCTTGAATGCCGCGGCCTGCGCGTGACGAATCAGAAGCTCGATCCTTACATAAATGTCGACCCGGGAACGATGAACCCCTTCCAGCACGGCGAGGTGTTCGTTACCGACGACGGCGCTGAAACGGACCTCGACCTGGGCCATTATGAGCGGTTTACGGAAACGCCCATGAGCCATCGCAACAACCTGACGACGGGCCAGGTCTATTTCTCCGTTATAACGAAAGAGCGGCGGGGTGAGTACCTGGGCGGCACCGTCCAGGTGATCCCCCATATCACCAATGAGATAAAGGATTATATCCGGGAGGCCGCGACGGGGTTTGACGTTGCCATAGTGGAGATCGGAGGTACCGTCGGAGATATCGAGAGCCTTCCCTTTCTTGAGGCCATCCGCCAGTTCAGGAATGAGATCGGCAGGCAGAACGCCATCTTCATCCACCTTACCTGGGTCCCCTATATAAAATCGGCCGGGGAGGTAAAGACGAAACCGACGCAGCACAGCGTGAAGGCCCTCCGCGAGATCGGTATCCAGCCCGATATCCTCCTTTGCCGGACGGAGGATTTTCTCTCCCTCGATATCAGGAAAAAGATATCGCTTTTCTGCAATGTGGAGGTGGAGGCCGTCTTTACAGCCAAGGACGTGGAAAGCATCTATGAGGTCCCCCTCATTTATCACCAGGAGGGTGTCGATCAGAAGATAGTCGATCTCCTGAACATCTGGACGGGGCAGCCCCGCCTGGGGGCCTGGGAACGCCTGGTAGAGCGGATCAAGAATCCTTCCCACGAGGTGACAATAGCGATCGTCGGCAAATATGTCGATTGGGCCGATTCATACAAGAGCCTCAATGAGGCCCTTATACACGGGGGTATTGCGAACAACTGCAAGGTGAAACTCCATTTCGTCGATTCGGAGCAGATCGAGCGGGAAGGGATCACGGACCAGTTCACCGGTGCCGGCGGTATCCTCGTGCCGGGCGGTTTCGGGAAACGGGGCATCGAGGGGATGGTGCAGGCCATTACGTACGCGCGCGAAAATAAGGTGCCCTATTTCGGCATCTGCCTGGGAATGCAGATGGCCGTCATCGAGTTTGCCCGGAAGGTCTGCGATATGGATAAGGCTAACAGCTCGGAGTTTGACGCTCAGACCGATTATCCCGTCATTGACCTCCTGCCGGAGCAGAAGAAGATAACGGACAAGGGCGGGACCATGCGTCTCGGTGCCTACGAGTGCCTTCTGGAAACACAATCCTTTGCCTTTGACGCCTATGGAACGAGAAAGATCAGCGAACGCCACCGCCATCGATATGAATTTAACAACGAGTACCGGGGCAGGCTCGTGGAGAAGGGGCTTCACATCAGCGGTTCATCTCCCGACGGACGCCTGGTGGAAATCATTGAACTTGCCGATCAACCCTGGTTCCTGGGGTGCCAGTTCCATCCCGAGTTCAAGTCAAAACCAATAAAGCCCCATCCCCTTTTCCGCAGTTTTATCGAGGCGTCACTTGCATATGCCCGGTCCGCGGCAAAGTGAGATGATCGAGAGGACATGAGAATTGCGGCAATTACCATGATAGAGGCGATCCGAAACCGGCTGCATGGACTGCGGCTCTTTCTGACGGGGTGGACGATACACCTCGGAAGAGACCCCGTCCGCTTACCGCCGAAGGCGCTTATAATATTCCCCCTGCAACGGGAGCTGATCCCCTGCGGGCTGGTTGGCATCCTGACGGTGAAAGGGACGGCGGCCGCGGGAGGAACGGCACTTCTGAACGAGCTCGACCGCATCCTTGAGAAGGTTTTCGCGAACGGCCTGGAAGGAGTGGGTGAACGTGCCGGTGACGGATACCTGGGTGGACGTTCGGTCCTTCTCTCCCTGGAACGGGTTGTGCTGGCCCTGAAACGTAACGGTGCCCTGGAAGATATTTTCTTCTCGACGGACGCTGAAGAAACGCTGGCGGGGCTTTCGCGCCGTGTGAGCATCTTTCTTCAGGAGGAAGAGAAGCGTATCGAAGAGAAGGCAGGGACCTTTTCCACGGCCGACATGGAGCGCATTAACAGCTTGCTCATGATGCTGAAGGATTTCGCCTGGGGGCTGGAGAAGGATATTCTCGACGGCTTGGAACAGGTTCGACATCTCGCCCGGAAGGCCGGTGACATGAAGCCTGCCGCTTTCAGGAAATACCGTAATGTCAATCTGCTCCTGAACGCTCTGGACCGGCTTGAAGTGAGGGGCAGGGACTCGGCCGGGGTACAGCTTACCCTGGGTGTTCCAGACGGCTCGATCCTCGCGGGGATAATCGAGATGATCCACGAGAGAGGCCTCGGTGCCCAGTGGGATGAACGAACGCGGCCGGGTGATCTGAAGGATGGCTCAATTCACGTTTCGGACTGCAACGGGGAGACACGGACGGCGATCGTCGGTTTTACCTATAAAAAGGCGGCGGTAACGGGAAGGCTTGGAGAGAACGGAGGTTACCTGCGGGAGCGGATCGGTTCCGATGAGATCCTCCGTATCTTCCTGAACGACCCTCGCGTTTCGGACCGGTACCTGGGCCACACCCGGTGGGCCTCGGTGGGCTCTATCACGGAGGAGAACTGCCACCCCATCAACAATTATGTTGCCCCACGGAATGGAACGGCGACGGCCGGTCCCGGAGCGGCGGTCAGGGAATATCCGCGATACGGAAAGGGTGCCTGGACGATCAATGCGGTCCTGAACGGCGATATTGATAATTACAGCGACCTTCGGGCAGAGCTGGAACATGAGCAGCCCGACAGCATCGGCAGGAACATAACGACGGACACGAAGATCATCCCCTTGCGGATAGAACGCTATCTCCTGAAGGGACACGATTTTCGCGAAGCCTTCCGCAGGGCCGTGAACGACTTCGAAGGGTCCCATGCCATCGCCGTGGAAAGCAACCTGGAGCCGGATTCGGTGTTCCTGGCGCTTCGCGGAAGCGGGCAATCCCTGTACGTCGGGATGTCACCCGGTCAATACATCTTCGCGTCCGAACTGTACGGCCTGGTGGAGTTGACATCATCATTCATCAAGATGGACGGTGAGCGGGAGCGCATACCGGGTGACGAAAGAACGAGAGGACAGATCTTTATCCTGTCAAGGGACACCGGGCATGGCGAGGTGCCGATCCAGGCCTGCTGTTACGACGGCCATCCCATCGAATTGTCGGAGGAAACGATAAAGCGGGCGGAGATCACCACCCGGGATATCGACCGGAAAGAATATCCCCACTACCTGCTCAAGGAAATCATGGAATCGCCGCTGTCGGTGAGAAAGACATTACGGGGCAAATATCTCATATCGCGAGACGGGCGGGGTGCCGCATCGGTATCCTTCAACCTCGGTGATGATATTCTGCCAAGGCATCTCGTCGATGCATTGCGGGCGGGAACGATCAAGAACATCCGTGTCATCGGACAGGGCACGGCGGCCGTCGCGGCGGCGGCGATCGCGGATTCCTTCCGGCGGTACCTGCGGGGGCTCGATATCACCGTTGAGGCCGGCACATCCTCGGAACTGAGCGGGTTTTCCCTCGATGACGATCTCTCACAAACCCTCGTCATCGCCGTAACACAGTCGGGAACAACGACGGATACCAACCGGGCCGCGGCCATGGTGAAAGAGCGGCGGGCGCGTCTCATCGCCATCGTAAACCGCCGCCAATCGGACATAACCCATGTCGCCGACGGTGTGTTCTACACGAGTGACGGCAGGGATATCGAAATGTCCGTAGCGTCGACAAAGGCCTTTTACGCGCAGATCGTGGCCGGGTACATCATGGCGCTCAATTTCTCCTGTATTCTGGGTGTCATGTCCGAGGAACGGATCGCCCGGGAACTTTCGAACCTTGAGGTGGCGCCGGAGAAAATGATGGTCCTTCTGTCGCGCAGTGACGTGATCCGGGAGTCCGCGTGGAAGGCCGTGAAGAAAAAAGTGTACTGGGCCGCCGTGGGAAGCGGTCCCAACAAGGTCGCCGCCGACGAGATCAGGATAAAGCTCAGTGAGCTCTGTTATAAAACGATATCCTCAGACATAGTGGAGGACAAGAAACACATAGATCTCTCCGCAGAGCCGCTGATCCTCGTCTGCGCCGCGGGCAATCCGGAGCCTGTTACGGAGGATATCGTCAAGGACGTTGCCATATTCAAAGCCCACGCGGGCTCCGTCGTGGTGATCGCCGCCGATGGTGAGACACGGTTCGACGCCGTGGCCGATTCGGTAATTCCCGTACCGGTTTCCACCTATCCGACGACGGTGATCCTGAACACCCTGGCGGGGCACCTCTGGGGATATTACGCCGCGTGCAGCATCAACGAGGACGCGGAGTTCTTCCGAGATTTCCGTGCCCGCCTGATGCGGAGGCTCAACGAGATAGACCGCGAGGGGTTTTCGCTCTTCGAAAAGTTCGCGGATCGGGAGCTGCGTCGGATGATCAATGAATTCTCCGCCGCCTTTCACGGGCGCCGGAAAGCCGGGGAATTTTCCTCCATGTCCGTCGATACCGCTTCGGACATGACACTGCTTCTCAAGTACGCGGCCGGCAAACTGCTCCTCGAGGATTTCTGGGACGAGTTCGAGGACAGGCGTCCCTCCTCGTCCCCCCTGGACATGCTCGATATCTGCCTGGGGAAGGCCATAGACGAGCTGGCCCGCCCGATCGACGCTATCAGGCACCAGGCGAAGACCGTTACGGTGGGAACGAGCAGAAAAGGAGAAATGGTGCGTGGTATCCTGTTCGATTTCCTTCGAACGCGCGGTTTCTCTCTTGAAAATCTCACCACCAGAGAAGGATTCACCCTGCGGAGGTTGCAGGAGGCCATATCGGAGATCAGGGGATACACCCTCTATCACGTGAGCGGCATCGATGAAACGGGAACCCCCACGGATGCGTCAACCATCGTCATTGCCGACCGGGGCGGTGTTTCCTCGACGATGAGATCGCGCGCTGAAAAGCCGACGCCGCTGATGGGGACGAAAAAGACCCTTGTAAAGGACGGCGAAATATACGCGGGTCTCGGCAAGTCGGACAAGGCGCCCGTTCTTATCGTCCCCCTTCTGGGAGAGGGCCGGAATGTTACCTCTATCCTGCTGTTGCACGTGGCATTCAGGGAGGATCTGACCGCGGTGGAGAAACGGAGCGCCCTTGGTGAAAAATATGGAAGAATCAAGGACTATATCAATGAATGCAACATAGAGTGGCGTGATGCCTATCTTGATGCGCTCCCTGTGGGATTTCTCCTTGGCGAGGGTGTGGATGTGGTGGCCGGGGATATCCTCGGACGACTGGATGCAAAGGGGGAAGGGAAACCGTGATAGCCATAATCGATTACGGTGCGGGGAATCTCCCGTCCGTTGAACGGGCCCTGAACCACCTGGGTGTTCCCTGCCGGGTCACCGACAGACCCCTGGATATCTTTTCCGCGGACCGGCTCATTTTCCCCGGTGTGGGGGCCGCCGGATCGGCCATGAAGGTCCTCGCGTCACGGGGGTTGGACAGGGTGATCCACGAAGCGGTGTCCCGTGCCGTCCCCTTCCTCGGCATCTGCCTGGGGGCGCAGATCATCCTCGGTTACAGCGAGGAGGATCGGGTCCCCTGCCTCGGCCTCATCCCGGGGAATGTCCGGCGGTTTCCGCCGGGAGACCTGAAGATACCTCATATGGGGTGGAATGACATCGCGCTTCGAAGACCTCACCCGGTCCTTGCAGAACTCGGTGAAGAGGAGCAGTTCTATTTCGTCCATTCTTTTTATCCCAGCCCCGATGATGAGGCATTCGTCATCGCCGATACGGAATACGGGACCATGTTTCCTTCCGTTATCGGGAAAGACAATATCATTGCCGTACAGTTCCATCCGGAAAAGAGCGGCCCTTGCGGGCTGCGCCTGCTGAAGAACTTTGCCGGGTGGGATGGGAGGACCGGCTGATGTTGAGCAAACGGATCATAATCTGCCTCGATGTCCGGGAAGGACGAACGACGAAAGGCATCAGGTTCAAGGACAATGTCGATATCGGTGATCCCGTCGCCATGGCCCGCGAGTATTACGAGCAGGGCGTTGACGAGCTGGTATTTTACGACATTACGGCGTCATCGGACAAACGGGATATCCTCATCGATGTGGTTGCGCAGGTCGCGCGGAACATATTCATTCCCTTTTCCGTCGGCGGCGGGGTGCGGACCCTCGATGACATGCACCGCGTCCTTGACGCCGGTGCCGAAAAGATCAGTGTGAACACGGCGGCTGTTCAGAATCCGGAACTTATCTCCGAGGGTGCCCGTATCTTCGGGAGCCAGTGCATCGTTCTCGGCATGGACGCCAAAAAGGTGGAGCGGACCGGCGCGATCCCCTCGGGATATGAGATCTGGATCGACGGTGGAAGGACCCCGACGGGTATCGATGCCCTTGCCTGGGCGAAACACGCCCAGGAAGCGGGAGCGGGCGAGGTCTGCCTCAATTCGATCGATGCCGACGGGACCAACGAGGGGTATGAACTCACGCTGACGGCCTTGATGTCGAGCTCGCTTTCCATTCCCATCATTGCCTCCGGCGGTGCCGGAAAACCGGAACATCTCAGGGATGTCTTTACCGGGGGCCGTGCCGATGCGGCCCTGATTGCTTCCATGGTGCACTACCGGCACTACCGGGTCGGCGAGATAAAATCCTACCTTCATGAACAGGGGATCCCCATTCGTGTCACACGCGACGTATCCTTTGCCGGTACCGGCGACCTCTCAAATAGCGAAGGATGACGCACAACGGAGCATGTGGATGTTTTGCGAAGCCGCCAATTATCGGTTCACATAAATACCTTTTTGTCGGATAATGAAAACACCCGTGTCTCGAAGACCGTAAAGAACGTTCAGGGAGGAATACCGTGCATGACTTCGACGTATTGATCATCGGGTCCGGCCCCGCCGGTCTCTTTGCGGCCCTGCAGCTGGAAAAGAAAGGGGCGGGCAGTATCGCCGTCTTTGATCGGAACAGCTATCCTGCCGGCGGTCTCCTGAACGACGGAAAGCTCAATTTCGATCACCGGGTGGGCATCGATATCGATGGTCTCAAACTCGACCGGGACGAGGCGCTGCGGCTGATGAACGACGTAAAACAGATCTTCACGGCCTTTCCCCTGTGCCGCCAGGTCACCTTTCCCGACAGGGGCCGGAAGATAGAATCATTGAGGAAAACGGCCGGGGAGAACGGCGTCGATTTTATCGCTCCGGAACAATGGCACTGGGGGACCGACAACGGCAAAAAACTTGTTGATTATCTGCGGGGGCTCCTCGGAAAGACCAGCCTTTTCACCGCTACAGACGTGGAGGACATAGAGATCAAGGACGGACGGTACGTTCTTGCCTGCCGTCGCAAGGGGAAGATCATCCGGTACCGGGGAGCCGCGGTGGTGGCGGCGCCGGGAAGGGGTGGCGCGTACTGGTTCCGGGACGTGGCGAAAAGGATCGGCATAGACATCCAGTTCGGTCCCATCGACGTGGGGGTCCGCCTGGAACTGAACCGCAAATTCTACGATGCCGTGACCGATGCGGTCTACGATCCGAAATTTCTGTTCCGTACCCGGCGTCACGACGACCGAGTACGGACCTTCTGCACCAATCCCGGCGGCAGGGTCCGCGATGAGTTCTACGGTGACTTCCGGCTGATCAACGGAGACGCGCTCTGGAAGCGCAAGACGGAAAATACGAATTTTGCCCTTTTGAACACGGTTTCACTCACAAAGCCCTTTTCGGATACCACCGAATTCGGACAGATGATAGCCCGCCAGTTTCACCTCCTGGGCGGGGGCCGGCCCATCGTTCAGCGTGTCGGTGATTTTCGTGAGGGAAGGAGGAGCTCGCGGTCCCGGTTTGACAGTGAAACAAGCCACTTCAATGTCTGCCGTGCCACTTACAGGGCCGTGCCCGGCGATATCACCCTCGGCATGCCGGCCCGGATCATCGATAATCTCTGGGAATCACTGAAAACGCTCGACAAGATCGTCCCCGGCATTCTCCATCCGTCGACGCTTCTCTATGCGCCGGAGATCAAGTTTTTCGACACCCGTTACCCGACGAGCCGCTTTCTGGAAACGAACCGTCCCGGTCTTTTCGTGGCCGGTGACGGGGCGGGAAAGAGCCGGGGGATCGTCGGCGCGGCCCTTTCAGGCATTCTCGCCGCCGAGGGGATCTCCCGGGGTGGATATTGCCTGTGAGCAGAATGGATATCCCATCACCGGTATGGAGCTGAGTTCATGATCCCCATTCGAGACACGGTCCCCACGAAACACTACCCCCTTGTCAACGTCACCCTCATCGTCATCAATGTCGTCGTTTTTCTTCTGGAACCGTCCCGTCTCGCGGACCTTCAGGAATTCGTCTTCCATTACGGACTGGTGCCTGCCCGCTACACCGTTGAAGCCATTGCGGAGCGATACACCTTTTTCCAGCAGGCGTTCTCGCTCCTTTCCTTCATGTTCGTTCACGGGGGGTTCTGGCATCTTCTCGGGAACATGTGGTTTCTCTATATCTTCGGCGACAACGTCGAAGACCGCCTCGGCCCTCTGCGCTACCTGGGTTTCTACCTGCTCTGCGGGATCTCGTCGGGGCTCCTGCACGGGATTCTCAACCTGCACTCAACGGTTCCCACCGTCGGGGCGAGCGGTGCCATCGCCGGCGTCATGGGTGCCTATTTCATCCTGTATCCCCGGTCACGGGTGCTCACGTTCGTGCCGCTGATCATCATTCCCTATTTCTTCGAAATACCGGCTGCCTTTTTCCTGGCCCTCTGGTTCGTCATACAGTTCGTCAGCGCCTTTTTCGGCGGGGCCATGGGAGGAGGAGGCGTTGCCTGGTGGGCTCACGTGGGAGGCTTTGTCTTCGGTATCGTTCTCATACTGCTTTCCGGCGCGCGCTCAGGGGGATGGAAGGGGGATCCCCTGGGACGGGTCGTTACCCGGAGGAAGACACCGCGCCTGCATGTCGTCAGACCTTCGAGAGGAGGGAACGGCGGCCTTGACGTGTATGGAACGATCGTCATTACCCCCGCCGAGGCCCGGCGGGGAGCGAAGAAGCTGGTCAATATTCCCGCCGGCTTTCAGCGCCGGATATTCAACGTATCGATCCCGCCCGGTGTCGCAAGCGGTGTCACGCTCAGGCTCGCCGGCGCCGGGGGGAAGGACGAGGAGGGCCGCCGGGGAGACGCCTTTTTGAAGGTGACCGTGAGGGAATAAGACCGGCCGCAGCAGAATGAGGAAGCCCGACGACACTCTGAGCGTCCGTGTATGACAAAGCCAAAATTCCCTTGACTTTTCTTCGCTCTTTGACTATCGGTAACGCTTTAATAATATACCGATCTGACGGTTTCGTATTGGGGGATCGTCTAGCGGTAGGACTCAGGTCTCTGGAATCTGCAACCCAGGTTCGAATCCTGGTCCCCCAGCCAAAAACATGGTCCCATCGTCTAGCGGTTAGGACGCTGGCCTCTCACGCCGGAAACCGGGGTTCGATTCCCCGTGGGACTACCAGTAGAAACAAGGGGTTAGCAAGGTAAAAGCTGGCCCCTTTCGTTTTTAAAAATTCCAACCATATTTCCAACCTCTGAAACATACTTTACCTTATTTGTACTTTTCTTACTTGCTGCCACTTTCTTACACGGGACTTATCAATTACCGTTGAATGGATATTCCAATACGATTATTTTTTCCTGGTCATCAACGTTTTGTTTGACGGGGCATGTCAGCTTGATGTGCCATGAAATTCCTTGGTCGCTGATTTCCCAGTTTTCCAGATCGAATCGCATTTTCTTAAGACGGGGCAGACGTGAGAGATCTGCGAGGATCGCTTTTACTTCCTGGGCTGTAAAGTCGCTTCCTATGAGTTTGCGGAGAACACCGCGGATAGTGGCTGAATTCTGTGTGCAGGTGTAAAAGATGATGGAAAGGTCAGCCATGTGCCTGACAAATACCGTTTTTACCAGCCGATAAAGTTCCTGACGCCGATACATCGATTCCATCGACATTCACCTACCTCATACATAATTGTACATAATGCATTTCTTCATATTATTCAAGTGAATCGTCCCCGATACCTGAACCACATGTTAGGTTAGGGTTTTTCATTTTGAGGGCTCCCCGATTCTTGGACCATTTTCGTGGGGGCGGATCACGGTCAATAACTGACCAAAACCGAACCCCTGATGAAATAAAAAATAGAGCGAACGTTCGATATTTTTATTGACACGTGAAAATTTGCCGCGTATGATGCCTCTGGTTTTACTCATTACTTCAATCCGGAAAAAAACATTAATATTGCATAACATCTTGATATTGTGGAAGTACAAACCATGTCTCATCGTTTCTGATTTGGCTCTTAAGCGATTGTTTCTGATGTCTGTACCGGCTGGCCTTTCGAAGGGATGCCGTTTAGTTTATCCAAGGAAAACAGTAACTGTAAAAATTTTGACATCTCACCACAACTGTGAGGAATGGTCAGCTGGTCGCTTGGTTGATCATCTAAAAGGGGATTCGATGCGAACCTTCAGCAACCGGCTGGATGTGGCCGGTCCATACCGGAGCGGAGGTGTTCGCATGGATGTAATGTACAATCATAAAAAGGAGGGGAAAAATGTCGGGGAAAAAGAGTTCTATGAATGTAAAACCACCTTTACAATGGCCTAAATCAGGCGTCATCACGGTGAATTACGAGGGTGAGATTCAGGATGCATGGGCGTGCAGATACGGGAATCTTACCGAGATCATGAAGGCCGGGGTCGCAAAATACGGTGACAAAGAAATGTGGTATTTCCCGGATTTCGGCATTCGGTGGTCTTTCAATGAGTTCGATGAAGTTGTGAATAACGTCGCCTGTTGTCTGAACGATGACTATGGCATCCGCAAAGGGGACCGGGTCGCCCTGATGATGACGAATGTTCCCGAGGCATTCGTGAGCTATCTGGCGTTATCGCAGATCGGAGCCATTTCGGTGATAATCAATGCACGGCTGGCGCCTGAAGAAGCGGAACGTCAGTTTATGGATTCCGGCTGTATCGCCGCCGTCATAGAGACAGGTCTCTGGGAGAGCATCCAGAAGGTGATCACTTCCACACCGGAGATCAAACATGTGTTCGTAACGGGAGACGAGGCGCGCGGCCAGGCAAAACCGTTCGTGGAATTGATGAAAAAGAAGGCCTCAAGAGAACTGCTGGTCGATGTGAGTGAGCGGGACATATGCAGCATCATTTATACTTCCGGCACGACGGGCAAACCTAAGGGCACAATAATCCTGCACCGCGCATTGGTTAATAATGCCATGAATTCGATGAGTGTCGCCGAAGGAGTATTCCATGCACATCCTGATGAATGGAGACAACTGGTCGTGACTCCCTTCTTTCACGTGACCACGCTGCATACATTGATCAATTTCACCTTGATGGGCACCAGTTCGGTCGTGATATCCACGTTTAAACCCAAAGAGGCCTTGGACCTCGTGATAGACGAGGGGATAAACTTCATGGTGATCGTGACGGCGATGTTCTGGATCTTCCGTTTACAGCCGCGATATGCGGAGCTGGTAAAGGCCAACAATCTAAAATATATTCTGCAGGGAGGATCTCCGATGCCTCCGGAAATGTTTAAAGAACTGTTCAAGGATTTTCCAGACGCGACGATCGGGAACGGATATGGTTTTACTGAAGGGGCATCGCTCGGATGGTTCATGTCCCTGTCGGGAGACTGGGATACATTGATTAAAAAGGCGGGGAGTGTGGGAGGAGTCGCAGGAAACAGCCTTCTGAGGATCGTGGACGAAAACCTGAACGATGTACCTCGAGGGCAGACCGGTGAGATATTGGCTTCCAGTCCCGGCATCAGCCCCGGTTACTGGAATCTGCCTGAAGAAACGGCGAAGAGCTTCATTACCGGGGATGACGGAAGAAGATGGTTCCGTACCGGAGATCTTGGCTATATTGACGACGACGGGTATACCTTCCTGGTGGACCGTGCAAAAGACATGATATGCCGCGGCGGAGAGAATGTCTATTGCGTGGAACTTGAGAATCTCATCAGCCAGCACAGCAAGGTTTTGGAAGTCGGCGTGGTGGGCGTAGCGGACAACGTATTGGGTGAAAAGATCAAAGCCGTGATCTTTCCGATTCCGGGGGAACAGGTTACCGAGGAGGAAATAAAAGATTTCTGCAGAGGGCGAATAGCTGATTATAAAGTGCCTGACTATGTCGTCTTCATCAATCAGATGCTTCCCAAGAACCCGGGTGGAAAACTGATAAAGAAAGAACTCAAGGAAATGTGATACGGTAAAGGAAATCCATTCATGGCGAAAGACAAGGAGATGTGGATGAATACGACTGACGAGGCAGTATCTGCACGAAAAGGAGAAGAACTCGATATCGGCGAGCTGAAGACCTTTTTGAAAGACTCTCTGCCGTCCATGAAGGGGGATGTTTCCCTCAAACAATTCCCCGGTGGACATTCAAACCTGACCTATCTCGTCAGGATCGGAGAGGAGGAATTGATCCTTCGAAGACCGCCGATCGGAAGAAAGGCCAAAACCGCTCATGACATGAATCGTGAGTACAGGATCCTCAATGCTTTGCGCGATGTGTTTCCCTGGTGCCCGACCCCGCTGGTGTACTCGGATGATGAATCCATAATGGGCTGCCCCTTCTATCTGATGGAGCGTATCAAGGGGATGGTGATCAGAAAAAAACTTCCTGATGGAGTCACATTCAGCCCCGATCAGGCACGCGCATTGAACGAAAACATGATAGATGTTCACGTGCGGTTGCACTCCGTCGATTATAAAAAGATCGGCCTGGGAAATTTCGGGAAACCCGACGGGTATGTAAAACGCCAGGTTGAAGGCTGGAGCGAACGCTATCGGCAGGCCCGCACCCCCGATGCTCCGGATTGTGAGGACATAATGACCTGGATACATGAGAACATGCCTTCCGATTCGGGCCGCGCGGCCATCATCCATAACGATTTCAAGCTTGATAACATGGTCGTGGACGTTGATGATCCCACCAGGATCGTCGGTGTGCTGGACTGGGAGATGTCGACCATCGGCGATCCGATCATGGATATCGGAAATATCCTGGCATACCAGGTCGAGGAAACCGATCCGCCCGACCTTAAAATGATGCGCTTCATGCCGGAGCCCATTGAGTTTGCATTGACCAGGAAAGAGCGGGTCGATCTCTACGAAAAGAAGTCCGGTTTATCATTCCACGATATCAACTTCTATTACTGTTTCGGATTGTTCCGCCTGGCGGTGATCGCCCAGCAGATTTACTATCGGTATTACCACGGTCAGACGTCGGATAAACGGTTCGAGATGATGGTTGTGGGGGTCCAGATCCTGGAGCGGGCGGCCAAAAGGACGATCGAACAGGGATTCAAGTAATAGACCGGGATTATCCGGGTGAACAGGGACACCACTTTATAAGAGATCACGTATACACGGGTTGTTTTCTCGCAGGGACGTATTACGGGAAAACAACCCGTCAGAACCCGGGGAACGTCGAGACGCTTTTATTTCATTGAAAGAATGAATTGTTTTCCTTATACTCCACAATATTTCATCATTAATTTGAATTAAAATTAGGTTTATCTTCGAAAAAGCAGCTTTCGAAGCCTTGAACCCTCGAACCCTCGAACCCTTTATGGTGTCACCCGTCGATTCATGACTGCTCTACCTGTCTTTACCAGGTCCTTGCTTGTTTAAAACAGGTTAAACCGTCAAGGAGATACGTCGATGCAAGACAACCATATCGTTTCAACTGGTGACGATAAGGTAGCATGTCTGAAAGCCACCGAACTCTTCAAGGATTCCGACGAAGCAACACTCGAGCAAATTGCAGCGGCCGTTGAATTGGTGACGTTGAGAAAGGGAGAAATACTCTTCCGGGAAGGTGACCCTTCTGATGGCATGTATATTGTACAAAGCGGCCGGTTACAGGCATTCACAAGCCGGCGTGGTGGTGTCGAGGTGGTGCTGGGAGAGATCGGAGAGCATTGCACGGTCGGTGAAATGCAGATCCTGGCAGGAGGGAAACGGACGGCAGGCATACGTGCCCTCACAGATACTCGATTGGCGAAACTTTCTCAAAAGTCTTTCGATGAGATCACTGCAAAGGATCCCCGGATCGTTCATGAAATGATCCAGCTCACCCGACGGCGGTTGCGACGCAACGAACTTGCCATGATGCTTACCGCGGTGTTCGGTCACATGAATGAAAAAATTCTCTGTTTGATCGAATCCGAGATGGAGTGGATCCGGCTTGAACCGGGCGACTGCCTTTTCAGGGAGGGCGAAGCGGGGGACAGTCTCTATATCGTCGTCAGCGGCCGCCTGAAAGCGGTGGCTCAGGACAGCGAGGGCAGGGAACGAACGGTTGGCTACATTCTCAGAGGAGAAAGCGTCGGTGAAATGGCCGTTTTTGCTGAAACGCCCCGATCGGCCACCGTGTACGCAATGCGTGAGAGCGAACTTGCCGGGTTGACAAGAGAAACACTGGAAAGAATTCTGTCCAAAAATCCGCAGGTGATGCTGGCGATCACGAAGATCATTATCGACCGTTTGAGAAAAACGATCACCTCAGCCATGCCGGAAACGACGGGACTCAACCTCGCACTGATCGCCGCCGGTCCCGATGTTCCCCTGTCCGATTTCGTTCTTCGTCTTACCACTGCAATGTCGAAATACGGTGATACGCTGCATCTGAACAGCGAACGACTGAACAGTGTCTTTGAAACAAAAGAGATCTCAGACACGGCAAAGGACAACCCGTTCCACATCAGGCTCTCAATATGGCTTGACGAACAGGATGCGCGATTCCGCTATGTAATATACGAAGCTGACCGCTCGGCATCGAACTGGACGGATCGATGCATCCATCGGGCCGATAGGGTCATGATCGTTGCGCGGTCAGCAGACACCCCGGCACTGGGTGAATCAGGTGCATTGCTCAGGAAACGCAAAGAGGATGACGCATCGTTCCACCAGACCCTGGTCCTACTGTACCCGAACGGCAATACCTTACCTTCCGGAACAAAACGCTGGCTTGATATTGGAGATTTTGCAGAACATCACCACGTTCGATGGGATCATGATGAAGATTTTGAACGATTGGCACGGTTCATCACGGGGAATGCGGTCGGCCTTGTCCTGGGAGGGGGGGGCGCACGCGGTTTCGCTCATCTCGGGGTTGTAAAGGCATTCGGGGAACTGGGAATACCCATCGACATGGTGTGCGGAACCAGCATGGGCTCGATCATTGCGGCCTTTCCCGCCATGCAGTGGAACCACGAAACCTGCCTTGAAAAATGCAAACGGTCCTTCATAGACATAAATCCGTTGAACGATTACACCCTGCCGATTGTCTCGATCATGAGAAGCAGGATGCTTGACAACCAGTTGAAAAATACCTTTGGAGATACACAGATCGAGGATCTGTGGATAAATTACTTCAGCGTTTCAAGCAATCTCAGTACGGCAGAGGTGGTGGTTTCCCGAAGGGGGCCCCTCTGGCGTGCCGTTCGCTCAAGTGTCTCACTGCCGGGAATCGCCGTTCCCGTTATTCATGGTAATGAATTGCTTGTGGACGGCGGCGTTCTCAACAATGTCCCGGCGGACATCATGCGGGAACTCTGTAACGGTTTCGTCATCGCCGTGGATGTCGGCAAGGAACGGAGCATGACCATTGATATGGAAGAAATTCCGTCACCATGGAAAATATTTTTTAACCGGTTATTCCCCTTCAAGAAGATTCCTCCCGTTCCCGGCATGTTGCAGATATTGGGACAAACGACACTTCTGGGCAGCATCAACCGGGCCCATACAACCATGAAGGACGCCGATCTCTATCTCCAGCCTCCGGTCGAGCAGTTTTCGCTTCTGGAATGGAAATCACTCATGGATATCGCCGAAACGGGATACCGATACGCGAAGCCGGAGATCGAGAACTGGCTGAGCTGTGATCCCGAACGAAAATGCCGCATCATGCCCGTTAAGGCCTGAAAGAGGAACGGTGGAAGGATCGAGGGATCGGGTCGGGGGGGGAAATGAGATACCGCAATCCATTCCTCAAGAACATTACGGCGTCACCGGCGGAGACGCACGTCAGACGCCTGGTGCGGAACTGGGCGGACCGTGTCGTCATTCCGCAGCGCAGACTCTTTGACGAGGACTGGAAGGAACACGAGATCATCGAGCCGGCGATCAAATCGCTCATTGCCGATATGGGGTTCCAGAAGGCCCTGTTCCCCGCGGAATTCGGGGGGTGGAACCTGGGGCAGAGCGATTCCCCGGCCACCTTCGCGGGCTGGCTCCTTGAAGAAGTGTCCCGGGCCGATTCCGGGATCTGCATGTCACTGGTCCTGTGCTTCTGGCCCCTGGTCATGATAACCGTAAAGCCCCACATAAACCGGCGGCTCTGTGCCGAATTCGCGCCGCTCTTCAAATCCGATAAACCGCGCTTTGCCGCGATCGCCATGACGGAACCGCAGGGCGGGTGTGATATAGAGAATATCGGTCTGCTTCGGGGACGGACGATCCGAACGACGGCCCTTCGTGACGGTGACGAGTGGGTCATAACCGGCCATAAGCTCTGGCCGAGCAACACGGGGGGAACGGCGGACCTCTTCGGCGTGGTATGCACCACCAATCCCGGTTCGGACGATGACAGGGATATCGCCTATATCTATGTGCCGGCGGACCTGCCCGGTGTTACCCAGGGCGCGCCTTATGAGAAGGCGGGAATGGCGGCGGACCGTAACAGCGATATCTGGTTTGAAGATGTTCGGGTGCCGCTGTGGTACCGGGCCTGGGGACCGGGCCTGGACGCGCTCTATTTCAAGGAGGTCATGGCCTTCGGCGGCCTCGCCTCTCAGGTCTGCACGGGGGTCATGATCAATGTCTATGAGATCCTCAATGACTTCTGCTCACGGAAGACACTGCGGGGGGTGCCCCTGAAAGAACATGATGCCGTGGCCGCAGAACTGTCCGAGATAGTGACCGCCCTTGAAACCTGCCGGGCTGCCGCCTTTCACCTGGCCTCGGTGCTTGACCGTCCCGACCGCCATGGCCCGCGGTGGAGCGACGAGATCATTGCCCGATCACGTGCCTGCAAGATGTTTGTGGCCGACACCTGTCTTCGTGAGTGTGAACGGGCCATGGAAATACTCAGCGCCTATGGTGCCGACAGCGAATGGGACATAGAAAAACACTGGCGGGACCTCAAGATCGTTCAGCTCTTCGAAGGGGGGAAACAGCTCTGCCAGATGGAAACCGCCCGGTATTACTTCGACTGCAAAACACTCTGAAACCCGCTGTTTCCAAGCGGTGTGTTTCGGGATATGTGTAAGTTTGTTTAAGAAGCCTCCTTCTTCATTTCATACATGTGGACATCCTGCTGCGGGAAGGGAATGGTGATGCCTTCCTCGTCGAACCGTTTCTTGACTGTTTCTCTCAGGGCAAAGAACAGGTCCCAGTAATCAGCCGATTTGATCCAGGGTCGAACGGCAAAATTAACGCTGCTGTCCGCCAGCTCGACGATCGCCACCATGGGGGCGGGTTCCTTCAGTACCCGGGGCTCGGCCGCGAGAATGTCGAGAAGCACCTTTTTCACTTTCTGAAGGTCGTCTCCATAACTGACACCGAAGACAAGGTCCAGCCGCCGTGTTTTTTCCGCGGTGTAGTTGATGATGATATCACCGGAAAGCTTCGCGTTGGGAATGATGATGACACGGTTGTCGGGCGTCTTGAGGGTGGTGGTGAATATCTCGATCTTCTCAACGCTCCCGGCAATGCCGGCGGCTTCGATATAATCACCGACCTTGAAAGGACGGAAGATGAGAACAAGGACCCCCGCGGCGAAATTCGCCAGTGAGCCCTGCAATGCCAGGGCGACGGCGAGACCGGCGGCACCGATAATGGCGATAAGGGAAGCGGTCTGAATGCCCAGTTTACTGAGGGCAGCTATAACCACTACCGTCAGCATCAGGACATAGGCGAGATTGGTGACGAAGGGTATGATGGAAGCATCTACCTTTGACTTCTCCAGGAGCTTTCTGATGAGCTTCCTGAGAACCTTGGCGACCCAGCGCCCGATCACGAATATCAGGATCGCGGCGATGATGTTGAGCCCGTAAAAGGCGGCCCACTCCTTGAGTTGTGGGATGATGGTGTTTACGTCCATAAGCCGGTCCTCCTTTTTGTGTGGGTAAGTGTGGAATGATACAGAAAAAACTCATTATTGCCTATAGTTATTTTTGAGTCCTGCGTAAGATGTCCATTAATTTAGGTTTTCCTCCCGTTCAGTTAACGTGCCGGTCATCATGGCATGGGAATTGCATATTTAATGTAGGGTTTCTTCGGGAACCCGGTATTTCTGAAAACGATATAATATCAAGGTGTTGGGAGTGAGATCCTCCACGTGCCGTAAGATCGGGAGTTGTGTTATGTCAGCCTATGACCCCTCGGATTGGAGACGCAAGGTAGTCTCTCCTGAAAAAATAATAGAAAAGATACGGCCGGGTATGAAGATATTTCTCGGTACCGGCGCCGCCGAGCCGCGTACCCTGGTCAGGCACCTCAAAGAATCAAAATCGACAAACCTGAGAGACCTGGAACTGATACAGCTTCTGAGCCTTGGCGAAGCGCTGCCGACCGACAGGGATTATAACTATAAATACCGGCTGAAGACCTTTTTCTCGGGGTGGGTCGCCAGCGAGGCCATCGCGGCGGGCAGGATCGATTACATCCCCGGCTACTTTTCAAAGATCCCCCTCATGGTGAGCACTGGTGTCATCGATATTGATGCCGCCTTTGTTCAGATCACGCCGCCTGACGAAAAGGGGTTTTGCAGCATCGGCGTTGCCGTTGACATGGCACGGCGTTCAATGGAACGGGCTTCACTGGTAGTGGGTGAGATCAATGAAGCGATCCCCTTTACCATGGGGGATACCATCGTGCATGTCAATGAACTCAATTATCTCGTTCAATCCACGGAACCGCCCCTCTATTTCCCGCGCATCCCCCCTTCGGAGGTGCACGAACGGATCGCCGCGCACATCGCCACCGTTGTTGAAGACGGCAGCTGCATATCCTTCGCCATCGGCCCCATATTTGACGCCCTCTGGAAATGCCTTGCCCACAAGAAGAACCTCGGCGTTCATTCGATCATGATGACCGACGCCCTCATGGACCTTATCAAGAGCGGCGCCGTGACAAACAGGAACAAGCGCATCTTCCGGAACAAGAGTGTTACCTGCTACGCGCAGGGAACACCGGAACTGTATGCCTGGCTCGACAGGAACCCGCTCATCGAGTTCCAGGGTATAGAGGTGGTGACGAACCCGGCCGTCATCGGCGACAATGACAGGTTTATCAAGATCCTCCCGGCCCGCAAAGTTGACCTGACCGGCGGCATCGCCCTTCAGTTCGGTAAGGGGAACGTTACGCTCGATTCCGGCGAAGTAATGGAGATATATTCCGGGGTCGAACTGTCGCGTGGGGGGAGGTCCGTCTTTGCCCTTCCGAGCCGTAACCTGCGCGGTGAGTCGAATATCATATCCTCCGTGCGCGATCTGCCCGGTCAGTTCTCGAACATGCAATCCCTCGACCTCATTGTCACCGAGTACGGCATTGCGTCGCTGAAGGGACGTACCGTGCGGGAGCGATGCCTGGCCCTGATAGATATCGCCCATCCCGATGACCGCCGGTTGCTGGTCCAGAAAGCGAAGGACCTGAACATTCTCTATCCCGACCAGATGTACATCATCGAATCGGGGCATCTCTATCCCGATGACGTGGCAAGCACTCATACGTTCAACAACACGGCCACCATTCGGTTCCGGGCCATCAAACCATCCGACGAGGATGGCATGCGGCGCCTCTTTTACCGGTTTTCCGACAGAAGCATCTATTATCGCTACTTCAGCCCCATATCGATCATGCCCCACATGAAGATGCAGGAATATGTGAATGTGGATTTCAAGCGCACCATGTCCGTTGTGGGCGTCGTCACTGATGATTCGGGTGTCGAGCGGGTCGTGGCAGAGGGTCGTTATATGAAACTCAAGGACGGGCCCTATGCCGATGTCGCCTTTATCGTGGACGAAAAACTCCAGGGTCTCGGGATCGGCTCCTATCTGCTGGCGATGCTCATCGGGGTCGCCCGGAAACGGGGCATTCCCGGGTTCAAGGCGGACGTCATCACCGACAACAAGCCCATGCTGAAGGTCTTTGAAAAGACAGGTTTTCCCATGAAGGCCATGGTCCGTTGCGGTGTATACGAACTGACCATCCCGTTCCCCGAGGAATGATCCCGCAACCTTACATCCATCTCACATCCATCTTGACAGGCTTATAACGTGCAGGTATTCTGTGACAACAAAGAACAGCGGTTATGAGATACGCTGTTGAAGGGGGTGAGGTCCTTTCACGTAATGCTTTTTTTGTTTTGATGGAAAGGAATCCAGCATAACAATAAAGAAAGGAGGTACCTATGGGGGAAGAGATAAAGGTCGGCTGTGCAAGACCCACAGGCGGACCGGTCGGTGAATCAGTTGAACTGGAAACCGAAACTGACATGAAGGCACCAGGAAAGGAGGAGTCAAAGACGATGATCAAAGTCGGCAGGAAAGCACCTGATTTTGTCGCCCCGGCGTACCATCAGGGCAAATTCGTTTCTGTAAAACTGTCTGATTACCTGGGGAAGTGGGTACTTCTCTGCTTCTATCCGGGTGATTTTACTTTCGTCTGAGCAACGGAGATTTCGGCAGTTGCCGAAAAATTCAGTGACTTCCAGAAGCTTGGTGTCGAGATACTTTCCATGAGCGTTGACAGTGTTTTCGTTCACAAGATGTGGGTGGACCATGAGTTGTCGAAAATGGTGAAAAAAAAGAAGGTTCCCTTTCCCATGCTTTCCGATGCCGGCGGAAAGGTTGGAACCATTTACGGCATCTATGACGAGGATGCCGGAGTCGAGACCCGGGGACGGTTCATAATCGATCCCGACGGCATTGTACAGGGGTTCGAGGTCCTCACGCCGCCTGTCGGGAGGAACATCAATGAATCGTTCCGCCAGGTGCAGGCGTTCCAGTTGGTACGTGCCAGCAAGGGTACCGAGGCGACGCCCTCCGGGTGGAAACCCGGCAAAAAGACCCTGAAGCCCGGTCCTAACCTGGTGGGGAATGTCTGGAAGGAATGGAAGACCGAAATGGCCTTCGATTGATTCGAAAAAATTTTCCTGATTTCCGAAAGAACCGTACAAAAGGGCCGTCCCGTCTTACATCGTGGGACGGCTCTTTTATTCCAGGATGAAGAGGGCATCAACTACCTTCGGCTTCCCGTCGGCGATGATGATCGGATTCAGGTCGATCTCCCCTATTTCGGGGAAGTGAATGGCCAGCCGGCCGAGGGCGATCAGCAGTGATGAGAGGGACTCCCGGTCGACGGGCTTCATCCCCCGGTACGCCCCGAGAAGGGCCTTTGCCGCAAGAGATTCCATCATGGAACGGGTATCTTCCGTCCCGAGCGGAGCGATCCTGATCGTATTGTCGTGAAGCGCCTCGGTCAATACCCCACCGAGGCCGAACATGATACAAGGGGGAAACCCGGGATGATAACTGACGCCGGCCATGAATTCCCTGTCACCCCGCACCATCTCCGATATCAGTATGGGAGAATGAGGAACGGCTCCCTTCACGGCATTGTATGCGCGTCTGACCGCCTCATCACTTTTCAGGTTCAGATGGACCAGCCCCCGCTCCGTTTTGTGGGGGATGTCCGTGGAACATGCCTTCAGGACCACGGGGAAACCGATCGAACGGGCCTGTTCGACCGCCTCATCGGCCGTTTCCACGAGGACTTCCCTGGTCGTGGATATGCCGTATGCGTCGAGAACTCTCTTGCAGCGGTATTCATCGAGGACGCCCCGCTTCGCATTCTGAATGATGTTTCGAGCTTCCGCCGGAACGGGACATTCTCCATCCGGCGTGCCGTTCGCCCTGTTCCTGATCAGAAGATGCCGGTACAGGGCGTTCATCGCCCGGGCCGCCTTTTCAGGGGAATCGAACGTGGGAATGCCGTTCTCCCGGAAGGTCCTGGTGGCATGATCGTCATTTCCGAAGAAGGATGATATGAGGAGGGGCTTTCCATGTCTTCGCGGCATGTTGACCAGGTTGTCCAGGTTCACTTTCGACATGTCGATGAATTCCTCTTCATCGAATGTGAAAAGGTCCTTCACCAGGGGTGAGACCTCGGTAAAGAGGCCGGTATCCATGATCCCGTGAAGAACGATGCCGTCCACATCATGACTGTTGAAGAGTATCTGCGGTATCTTTTCGGAGATCGCGTCCATACCGACATGAAAGGTCAGGTCAACGGGATTTTTCGCACTGGCATGGCTGCCCGGCAAATAACGGCTGACCTCTTTCTGAACATCCTCGGAGAACACCGGAACGTCGAGACCGCCACGGTTGAGGGTATTGGCAATGGCCGTGCCGGGGCCGCCTGAATTCGTCAGGACGGCGATCCGGGGTCCTTTCAGCGCTGGTTGCGCCGCAAGCGCCCATCCTATCGTGTATACTTCTTCTATGGTGTCGACCCGAATGACGCCGGCCTGTTCGAACAACCCGTCGTAGACATAATCGGGACCGGCCATGGCTCCGGTATGGCTCGAACCGGAACGTGCACCGGCTTCTGTTCCGCCCACGTACTGAGCGACGACGGGTTTTGTTTTCGTAATTTCCCGGGCCACTTCAAGGAAACGGCCGGCACGACGGATTCCCTCAATGTAAAGACCGATGGCCCGCGTGTCGTCATCCTCTCCCAGATACTCGAGACAGTCCACGATATCGATATCAGCTTCGTTTCCGACGCTGATCGCCTTGCTGAGCCGCACACCCCTGCCGGAGAGATAGGGGAGGGTCTGGGCCACGTACGTGCCGCTCTGCGACACAAGACCGAGGGACCCCTTAGACATCCTCGTCGGCATGACGGTGATGTTGAAGGGCAGATGCGTGTTGAGGATACCGAGGCAATTCGGGCCGATGAAGCGCATACCGAAACGTCGGGCGATCGAAACGATTTCCTTTTCCCGCGCGCGGCCCGCATCTCCCGTCTCCTTAAACCCGGCGGTCACGACGACGGCGAAACGGGTCCCTATCTTTCCGAACTTTTCCAGAATTTCCGGCACAAGCCGGGAAGGGATGACCAATACGGCGATATCGGGAGCATGGGGAAGGTCCAGTACCGACGGATAGGCCTTCTTCCCCAGGACCGTTTCCTCATCGGGATTCACCGGCATGACCTCACCGGTGAACCCGCTTTTTATGAGATTGAGGCACTGGATGGCGCCCATCTTTGTGATCGTATTGCTCGCGCCGACAACGGCGATGGAAGAGGGATTCATGATCGCATGCAGTGGATTGGGGGACATCATTTCCTCCTGAACTGTGAGAACAGTATGAATTATGGAAAAACGCGGCAACAATATAAAGCTTCACGTTAAACGTCAAGAATTAAGTCTGGGGATTCGGGAACCGGGATCATGTTTTGCTCCTCCCTTTCGCAAAGGGAGGCCGGGAGGGATTTATATTTACAAATCCCCCTCAATCCCCCTTTTTCAAAGGGGGACTTCAATGTTGTCCCGCACTCAGGCACCTGAGATAATATTTTTCTTTTCCCCCTTTTTCTGATATGAAGCGACGCGGCAGGCCAGTTGTAGTGCCCGTCGCATGTCAGATGTCATCAATGAAAAATCGGATTAGGAGGGTAGTACGGTGAAAGATGTTGTTATTGTTTCAGCATGCAGAACGGCAATCGGTGTGTTCGGCGGCTCCCTGCGGGATGTGAACGCTCCCCGCATTGCGAGTGTGGCCATGAAGGAAGCGATCAGGCGGGCGGGAATCGACGCGGCGATGATTGAGGATGTCCGGTTCGGATGTTGCATAGAACCGGTTGACGCCCTGAACGTGAGCAGGGTGGGGGCATTGATGGCGGGGATCCCCGACAGCGTCCCCGCCGTTACCATAAACAGGGTCTGCATTTCGGCCATGGAGGCGGTCCTGAGCGGTGCGGCCATGATCCAGGCGGACATGGCGGATATCATCCTTGCAGGCGGTGTTGAGCACATGTCCGGTGCGCCCTATGTGACCCAGGACGCCCGGTGGGGGTGCCGGCTCCAGGACAAGTCTCTCGATGATATGTTGATTCACGCCCTGCATTGCGGTTCCCACCTCATTCCCCATCCCGAGGAAGGACCGCTCAAGGAGGGCATGCCCTTGGAACTCTTCATCGGGAAGCCTTACATCATGGGTCACACGGCGGAATTCATCGCCCAGCTTCACAATATCAGCCGGGAAGAGATGGATGAGGTTGCCCTGAGAAGTCACAACGGTGCCGAGCGGGCCACCGTGGAAGGTGATTTCAGGGAAGAGATCGTACCCGTCGAAATTCCCCAGAAAAAGGGAAAGCCACCGATCGTTTTCGACAAGGACGAACATTTCAGGCCCGGCCTTACGATGGAACAGCTTCAGAAACTGCCGCCCGCCTTCATCCCGAAAATCGGAAAGGTAACGGCGGGAAACTCTTCGGGGATCAATGACGGGGCGGCCGCCATGGTCATCATGTCCGCCGATAAGGCGAGCGAACTGGGACTCAAACCCATCGCGAAGATCCGTGCCTCCGGCCGGGGCGCCTGCCATCCCTCGGTCATGGGATTGAGCCCTGTACCGGCGGTGAGAGACCTTTTGAAGAGAAATCCCGATCTCTCGCTCGAAGACTTCGAATTGATAGAGCTGAACGAGGCCTTTGCCGCTCAGTACATCGGGTGTGAACGTGAACTGGGGCTGAACCGCGAGATCACCAACGTGAACGGTTCGGGGATCGGCCTGGGACATCCCGTGGGTTGCACCGGTGCCCGTATCATGGTATCGCTTCTGTACGCCATGAAGAAACGAGGGAAAACACTCGGCCTCGCGACGCTGTGCGGCGGCGGCGGTGTCTCTTGTGCGACCGTCATGGAAATGATATAAATACTCGTTTAATGACCGTGGCGGAAGAGACCCTGTCCCCTCCGCCACGATAAAAACCACGGAGTGAGGATGATGAGCATGAGTTATACGACGGCGATTCACAAGTTTCAGGGTGCGTCGAAATACGTTCTTGATGATGAACTGGCGGAGATCGTCAATGTATCCATGGCACTGGAGATGCCCCTTCTCCTGAAAGGGGAACCGGGAACGGGAAAGACCATGCTTGCCCATGCCATTGCCGAGAACCTCGCCATGCCTCTGATCGTTCTGAACGTCAAGTCAAGCATGAAACTGATCGATGCCCTGTACCAGTACGACACGCTGACCCGCCTGAACGACAGCCGTTTCGGCGATTCGAGCCGTGATGTGAGCAATATCGAGGAATATATCAAAATGGGGAAAATCGGGCAGGCCTTCGTATCGGACAGGCGAACCGTTCTTCTCATCGATGAGATCGACAAGGCCGATACGGATTTTCAGGACGACATGCTGGACGTCCTGGACCAGATGCAGTTCGATATCATTGAGATCGACAAGACCATCACTGCCAGGAACCGTCCGGTCATCGTCATTACCTCGAACGCGAAGAAGGATCTTTCAGATCCTTTCCTGGGGCGCTGCAACTTCCACCATATCGCCTTCCCCGATCATGAAATGATGCGGCAGATCGTGGGCGTTCACTTCCCCGATCTGACCAGGCGCGTCGCCGATGCCTGCATCAACCTCTTCTACCGGCTCCGCAGCATCGACAGCATTGAGAAAAAACCGGCGACGAGGGAACTCATCAACTGGATACGAGCTCTCAGCGCCGATCCCGACTTCCGGCTTTCGGAACTTGAAAAGGGCAAGGTCCCCTATCTCGGGGTTCTTTTTAAAAAGAGCCCGGATCTGCAAATGGCGGCGCAGGCGATTTCCCGCGGCCGTTATTAAGGAAATCAACCGTGTTCGCGGATTTTTTCTACAGTCTCAGAGATTACGGTGTCCCCGTAACACCGACTGCCTTCCTCAGGCTGCAGAAGGCCCTCAGCATGGGGCTTATCCGGTCGATCAAGGATTTCTATGTCATCGCCCGGTCGCTGCTCGTCAAGAGTGAACGCTACTTCGACATCTATGACCAGGTCTTCGCCCATCACTTTCGCGGCATCGAAATGGTCGACCCCGAGGATTACGAGCTCGACAAGATCGCCAAAGCACTTCTGGAAGAATGGCTGAAAAATCCTGCCGATGTGGCGGCTGCCTTGGGGATCGACGAGGAAACGCTCAAAAAGCTCACGCCCGAAGAATTGAGAAAATATTTCATGGACCGCCTCAAGGAGCAGACCGAGGCCCACCACGGCGGAGACCGGTGGATCGGGACGGGCGGCACCTCTCCCGTCGGGCATTCCGGATTTCATCCCGGCGGCATGCGGGTCGGCGGTGTTTCACGGAACAAGTCGGCCATCATGGTCGCCATGGATCGGCGGTACAAGGATTATTCCCAGCAGGGGCCCCTGACGCAGTCACAGATCGGCGAGGCCCTGAAGCGCCTGCGCAGGATGGTCCCGTCGGGTCCCCGGGACGTGGTCAATGTCGACAAGACCATATATGAAACGATGAAAAATGCCGGCGAGATAGAAATTATCTTTGACAAGCGTTTGAAGGACCGTCTCAAGGTGATCCTCATGATCGACAACGGCGGCTGGTCCATGGACCCCTACGTCGAAGTCGTCCAGACGCTCTTCGATTATGCCCGGAACCAGTTCAAGGACCTGAAAACATATTTCTTCCACAACACGATCTACGACAAGGTCTGGGAAGACCCGGCCAGGTACCGCAAGCCGTTGAACACGCTCGAGTTCATCAGAAAGGACCCGGAAACGCGCATCGTCATCGTGGGTGATGCCAGCATGGCCCCTTATGAGCTGATGTATTCAGGTGGTTCCATCTATTTCGAAGAGAAGAGCCGCAGGAAACCCAGCATCGAATACCTCCAGTTCCTCGCCGATACCTTCAGCCATACCTTGTGGCTCAATCCCCGGAGCGAGCATGCCTGGCACACGACATGGACGATCGAAGCCATCCGTGAGGTCCTGCCCATGTTCGAGCTGACCCTGGACGGCCTGGACAAGGCCGTGACCTATCTCATGTCGAAACACTGATACAAGACAACTGCATGAGACGTCTGACCTGATGCTCCCTTGTCACTGCGACGTACACTGAAGGAGTCGGGGATCAAGGTTTGTGTGCCCTGTATCCGGATGATCAAGATCATTCGATCTCGTCGATGTTCTCGGCGATGTTTTCACAGTGGTCCGAGATGCGCTCCAGGTGTATGAGAATATCGACAAAGATGGGCCCCGCTTCCGGCTCGCAGATGCGCTTGTAGTGCCGTTCCAGGTGGCGCGCCCGGGCGTCCTTTACCAGGTCGTCTATCCTGTCTTCCCGTTTGAAAATGCTTTCGATCATTTCGCTTTTCTTCTTCCGGATGAGCGAGACCGTGTCTGCAATGTTTTCCAGGACGAGGGCTTCTATATCGTGCAGGTCATTCATGGCCTCGCCAGTAAAGGAGATGTGCCGCCGCTGTTTCCTCTGGGCCAGCTCGGCCAGCGTCAGGGCGTGATCGGCGATGCGTTCCGTGTCGTCGGTAATGGCTGAGTAGGAAAAGAGTTTCCGTGATACGTCTATCGACAACGACTCCAGGGGGATCTTGCAGAGATAATCACCGACCTCATGGCGAAGATTGTCGATGACGGATTCAATGTGGTTGATGCTCTTCCTGTCGTTCGCGTTGTACCGGTCGATAAGCCTGATCGCCATGCCGCTCATCCGCTGGGCCAGGACGATCTCGCGTTCCAGTTCTTTTCGCGCGCATTCCAGGGCGGCGGTGGTGTCGGGAAGCTGCCGTTCATCGAGAAACTCGGGCCAGAGAGGGAGCAGATCACCTTTGCCCGGCATCAGTTTTTCAACAAGAATGGAAATGGGCTTCAAAAATGGAGTGAAGACGATCACGATGATGATGTTGAAAAGGATATGACCGCAGGCTATCTGCTGCGCCGTCTGTGAAGAGAGCGCTTTCACCGCTTCGAGGAACAGGGGATACAGGGCGAAACAGAGCGCGGCCCCGAGCAGCTTGAACAGAAGGTGGGCGACGGCGCATTTTTTCCCTTCAATGTTGGCCGTGATGCTTGCCAGAAGCGCCGTGGCGGCCGTGCCGATGTTGGCGCCGAAGATAATGGGAAGCGCCGCGTCAATGGTTATCATGGTATGGAATGCCAGAATGGCCAGAACGGAAATGGTGATCGCCGACGACTGAATGACGGCCGTCACGGCGAAACCGATGAGAAGGCCATAGAGTGGGTGCTCGATATTCCTGAGAAAAGAGATGAAGGAATCGCTGCTCTTGAGCGGTTCCGTCGCGTGGGAGACAAGGCTCAGGCCGAAAAAGATAAGCCCGAAGTAGAGAAGGGCCTCGCCGGCCGGCTTCCATTTTCCCGTGCCGGCGAATCGGATGCCGCTCCCGATAACAATGAAGAGAGGCGAGATATCGGTGATCTTCCATACCACGAGCTGGACGGTGAGCGTCGTTCCGATATCGGCGCCGAGAATGATCCCCAGCGAATGATAGAAGCTGATGAGGCCGGCGCCGACCAGACCCACGGCCAGGACCGATGTGGCCGAACTGCTCTGAAAGAGTATCGTCGTCAGGGCCCCCGTGATAATCCCGTAGACGGGTCTCTTTACGGAAAGGGCAAAATACTCCCGAATGCGTTTGCTGGTGAAATTCTTCTGGACCGTGTTGGTGAGCCAGACCATTCCCAGCAGGAACAGGGTGATACCGGCTGCAAACACGAAGATACTCTGCACCATGACCGACCTTTTTGAAGCGAAACGCGTAAGGGTGCATTGCCGATATGGTTCACTTCCGAAAGCGAACCGCTGGAGACCTTGTGGGCACTATACTGAAGATTCCTATAAATTTCCAATAATGTTTGTGCTTTACGCGTAAAGAAGAAAAACGCTCTTACAGGATCTGGTCCAGAAACAGCTTTGTCCGGTCCTGGGTGGGATTTTTGAAGAAGTGTTCGGGAGTCCCCTCTTCGATGACGGCGCCGTAGTCCATGAAGAGAACACGATCAGCCACTTCGCGGGCGAACCCCATTTCGTGGGTCACCACGATCATGGTCATTCCTTCCCGCGCGAGGGTCTTCATAACATCAAGGACCTCACCGATCATTTCGGGGTCGAGTGCCGAGGTGGGTTCGTCGAACAGCATCAATTTCGGTTTCATTGCCAGGGCGCGGGCGATCGCTACCCGTTGCTGCTGTCCGCCCGAAAGCTTGCCGGGATATTCGTTCGCCTTTTCCAGGATGCCGACCTTCTTGAGTAACTCAACCGAAATTTCAGTGGCTTCCTTTTTTGAGCGTTTCCGAACGACGAGCTGTGCGAGATTGATGTTCTCCAGGACGGTTTTGTGAGGAAAGACATTGAACTGCTGGAAGACCATGCCGATCTCTTCACGGACCCTGTTGATCTCCGTTTTAGGATCACTGATATCGGCACCATCCACGATGATATGTCCACCGTCGATGGTCTCAAGCTTGTTGATGGAACGGAGCAGAGTGCTCTTGCCGGAACCGCTCGGTCCGATTATGACCATCTTTTCGCCGTCGTAGATGTCAAGCGAAACATTGTCAAGCGCCTTCAGGTTTCCGAAGAACTTGTACACGTTCCGTATCTTGACCATGACATTGCGGTCATTTGCCGACATCGATCCGTTCCTCCATGATACTGACGAGTTTTGACAGAAAGAGGGTGATGATGAGGTAGATCAGGGCCACCATGGTATAGGTCTCGAAATAGGTGAACGATTCAGAGGCGAATTCACGACCACGCCTCAGGAGGTCCGATACGGCGAGGATCGATACGAGCGATGAATCCTTGAGAAGGGCCACGAACTCGTTGCCCACGGGGGGCAGAATGGTTTTGAACGCCTGGGGCAGGATGACGTGTCGCATGGCCTGCGAGTAATTCATTCCCAGTGATCGGGCGGCCTCCATCTGTCCCTTGGGGATCGATTCGATCCCCGCCCTGAATATCTCGCCCATGTAGGCGCCGTAGCAGACACCCATGGCGATGACGGCACTGACCGTAGCGGGCAGGTTCACGACCCTGCCCAGGGCGAAATAGATGTAGAAAAGCTGGACCAGGAGGGGAATGCCCCGGATGACCTCGACATACACCGAAGCGATACCATTGATGATCCGGTTGCTCGATATGCGCCCGAGGCCGGTAAAAAGGCCCAGCACCAGGGCGAGCAGGATCGCTTCAACGGTTACCTCGAATGTAACCAGGACCCCATCCGGCAAAAATTTGAGAATTGCCAGATAGGGGTCCGGTTTTGTCAGAGCAAGATATGCGACGATGAGTATTGCACCGGCGAATGATACTCTCCACGCGGTGAACAGCCCTACGTCCTCTCTCTTGGGGATCGCCGCGCCGTCGCCGATTGCAATAACTGTTTTTTTCGGTTCTTCCTTCTTGCCGGTCTTTCTCTTTACTTGAGCCACTTCGCCTCTAACTGTTTGTCGATTCCTTTAGCCTGGACAGCCTTGATCCCGGTGTTGATCATATCGAGCAGTTCCGTATTCCCCTTCTGAACGACGATGCCGTAATATTCTTCCGTAAAGGGAGTGCCGACGATTTTGAATTTTTCCTTGTACTCCGCTTTCTGGAGAGCGAAGTCGGCCGCGACGGGCGTGTCACAGACAACGCCGTTGATGCGCCCCGCTGCCATGTCTTCAAAGGCGAGACCGATCTCATCGTAGGTCTTCAGCTCCACGCCATCATTTTTCTTCACTTCAAAAGCCCCTGTCGTGCCGAGCTGCGCGCCCACTTTCTGTCCCTTCATGTCGGCAAGAACGACCGCCTTCGAGTCCTTGGGAACGATCAGCACCTGGCCCGCATTGATATAAGGAATTGAGAAATCCATCGTTTTCTGTCGTTCATCGGTGATGGTGACTGAAGAGATAATGGCGTCATATTTCCCCACGGCGATCCCGGCGAAAATCCCGTCCCAGGCGGTATTCTGATACTTGACCGCAAATCCCCCTTCCTTCGCGACTGCGTTCATGAAGTCAATGTCGAACCCGATGATCTCCTTGTTCGCATCGACCATCTCCATGGGCGGCCAGGTGGCATCGGTTGCAACGGTGATGACTTTTTCCGCCGCGCACACAGGACCGACAATCATCGGAGAGATGATAAAGCCGGCCACGACCAGCAACGCAATGATAATTCGATGAACCCTCATATCTTCCTCCTTATAGGTATAATGGTGAAACAACTACTATTTAAGGATATTCACTGTCAAGACAATAATATGACTATTATGCAGAATTGACGACTTCGTAAAAGGTCCCTATGCTGTGCCCAGCTTCATCCTTCGTCATTGCGACGTACGCTTAAGTACGCCTCATTTCTCAGGATTCGTACGCCGTGCCTCTGGAGCTTTTTACGAAGCCGAACCCCGTACTCAGGCTTTACGACTTCTTAGGGGTCATCAGAATTTATGGATTCGCCACCGTCGGCTGAAATGAATCCGTTATAATTTCGTTGCTTTTCCGCCGCGTTCGGATATATAGGGCTTCCTGTTGCCACGGGGCATGGGTGGATTCCTATGATGGTACACAGAACACAGAGGATCGGGGCGGATGTTCTCCTTCTCCTGACCAGCTTTTTCTGGGGGTTGACCTTTGTCATCGTCAAAGAGGCGATCAGCAGGGTGGGGGTGTTTCTTTTCCTTTCCCAGCGGTTCCTTCTGGCCTTCGCGATCCTCCTGGTACTCAGCTTTGCCGCGCGACGCACCTTCTCAATGCGGGCACTGCGGCAGGGGATCGTCCTCGGCGCGCTTCTTTTCGGCGCATTCGCCCTGCAGACGATGGCTCTTCGATACACGACGGCATCCAATACAGCTTTCCTGACGGGACTGAACGTGGTTTTCGTGCCCATCGTCGGTTCTCTGCTCTTCCGGCAGCATGTTACATGGAGCATGAAGGTAGGCGTGATTATCGCGGCTATGGGGATGTACTTTCTCTGTACGAACGGTGACGGTCATTTTGGCCGGGGCGAGGTGCTTGCCTTTTTTTGTGCCCTGTCCGTCGCCGGGCATGTGGTCATGACCGGTGAATATGCGATGTCCAGTGACGTTTACTGGCTGACCACGGTGCAGATCGGGACGGTGGCGTTTCTCAGCACGGCTGTGGCGGGCATCCAGCGAGAAGCGGTTTTTTCCTGGTACCCCGAGATACTTCCGGCACTTATCATCTGTGTCATTTTTGCCACCATATTCGCCTTTCTTGTTCAGACCTCCATGCAGCGATACACGAGTCCAACCCACACGGCGATCATATTCTGCATGGAACCCGTTTTCGGCGCGCTCTGCGCTCACATAATGCTTGGTGAGGCTTTCGGGTCACGCGGCTATGCCGGGGCCGCCCTGATCGTGGCGGGCATGATACTCTCGGAAATTTCCTCTATTGCGGGTGTTCCTTCACCTGAGGATCGTGTTGAGGAAGAACCGAAGGGTGTGGTCATGAAAGGATAGGAGGGTTATTGCCGAATCCGGTTGCGGCGCATCTGCAATGACATACTGGTTTTGTAGTGTACCGATGAGTTGCGGGATTACGGATTACGGATTATTCTTATGGGTACCTCGTTTGGTCTTTTTTTGTAGTGCGCCGATTTATCGGCGTTTTAAAAAGCGCCTGATGAATCAGGCAAGTACATTTCACATACGTTTCATGTTTATGTCACTTTGTCACTCTTTGAAAAGCGCCCGATACATGGGGCCGAGTCCATAATATAATCCGTAACCCGTAATCCTCTAATCCCGTTTCATAACTTCGTCTTTGAACCGTACATCTTCTTGCGGGATTTGAAGAGACGGGGAAGGAAACCCTGCCGTGGCGGGCCGCCTTCCTGCATGATGATACTTCCGTAGCCGCCGCTGAGTTCCCCCCGTGACAGGAACTCGTCATCGATAAGGGGTTTTTTATGTGGGGTCGAACCGGCGTCTTGGACCGGTTCGTTACGTGTAACGGGAATCACCGGTTTCTTTGCGAGGTTCAAAAGGGCCTTTTCAATGACCGCCGTGGTCGTTGCCTGAGACGCCTCTTTCTCGGCGTTCAGGATTTCCAGGGCACGTCCTGAAACCATTACGGTTATTGACTTTTTTCCCTCAGCTTTTTTCTTCTCGCGCCAACGGCGCTGTCGTTCCTTTTCCCTGCTCATGGAGTGCCTCTCCGTAGCAAGTAACGTTACAAGTAACGAATATATAGCAAAAGTATCATCGAGGGACAAGTGTTATTTTCTATTTTCAGGTTCTTCTGCCATTTAGTTTCGGAAAAGGGGTCAAGGGGTCGAGGTTTCAAGGGGTGCACATCCCTTCAGCCCAGCAGTTCATAGAGGATGATGGAAGCCGCAACGCCGAGATTCAGGGATTCAGTATCATCTCCGCCGTTGATCGAGATACGGACAGCAGCCTCTCTGATGAGGGTTTGCGGAAGTCCTTCCGATTCGTTTCCCATCATAAAAATATACTTGCCGTCTTTTTTCAGGGACTGAAGCGGCTCACCGCCGCGGGGAACGGAAGCTGCCAGGTGGTAGCCGTTTTCCCGGGCGAATCGGGAAAGTTCGGTGTGATCGACGGGTGCGATGAAGGCCGTCTGGAAGAACGTTCCCGCTGTCGATCGAATGACCTTGGGATTATAGTGGTCGACGCAGAAGGGACTCAGTATGATCTGTCGAAGACCGAACCACCGGGCGGTTCTGACGATGGTTCCGAGATTACCGGGGTCCGAAACGCGGTCACAGTACATGAGGACCCGCGGGACCCCGGTGCTGAGAACGTCCAGAGAGAAACGTCGGAGCCGGCATACCAAAACGATCCCCTGTGATGTCTTTTCCGTTGAGAGGGTTTCCATGGTCTTCCTGGTACAGGAGTAGAGGGGAATCCCACCGGGCAGCGCCTCTCCAAGTTCGTCGATCATGGCATGTTCCAGGACGATGGACATCACCTCGTAGAGGGACCCCTCGCGGGCTCCTGCAAGGGCATTCATTCCCTCTGCCATGAAGGTTTCCTGTTCATCACGGTACTTCTTCTGATGAAGCTTCCGTATCCATTTTTCCATGTTTTTCGAAAGGGGCGTGATCTCCATGATTCCACTGCTTTCCCGGGACTGTGACTCTACATATCATAGAAAGAGGTTCATCAATACAGGAAAAGCTGCAGAGGGACACATAGTTGTCGCATGTGACAATAACCGATCTCTGATCCGTTCTCTGGGCCTGCCTCTGGTATCATGTCGCAACGACGGATACTGATACCGGACCAAGCATATGGGCCGTCTGAGAATTAGTTGTAACGTTCAATAATCGTTGATTTATCCTGCGGGAGCCGGTATGATGACCTCCAATATCCTCAGAAAACATGCACCGGCTCAGGGTTGGGGTTATGAAGAAAACATCCTGTCGGTTCCTGTCTTTCATTGTGGCGGTATCTATTACGGTCCTCTGGCTGGGAACGGAGTCTGCCGTTGCGAAGGAGGAATATGCCGCCCGGACGGGAAAGGGGTGCGCGTACTGCCATCAGGATGCCCTCGGCGGTCCTCTCACCTCTGTCGGGTTCGCCTATATACGGAACGGATACGAGTACCCGATATCGGAAAAGGTACTGGAAAGGTCCGAACACTTTCGATCTCCCGGTCACCGGTTTGCCCGGTTCGTCATCGGTTATATCCACCTTCTGGCGGCGATCATATTCTTCGGCGCCATCTTCTACATTCATATCTTTATCAGACCCACCCGGCTGACGGGCGGCATACCAAAATATGAGAGGATCCTCGGTGTTTCCTGCATGGTTACTCTCACGCTCACCGGCATCTACCTGACCTGGTTCCGGATCGACCGATGGGAACAGTTCTTCAATAACACATTCGGGTTCATGCTGTTCATAAAGATCCTTCTCTTCCTTATTATGGTGCTGATAGCCGCCACGGCGATAACGGTGGTGCACCGGGGAATGAAACGCGAGGTCTTTGCTGCCCCGGCTCCCCGGGCATCGGGAGCGGTGACGCCGTCTGACTTGCGACTTTACGACGGTACTCAGGGAAGGGCCGCCTATGTGGTCCATGAAGACGCCATTTATGATGTGTCGGGCAGTGAAAAGTGGAAGGGAGGCCGTCATTTCGGCAAACACGCCGCGGGGAACGACCTGACGGAGGCCCTGAAAGGAGCGCCTCACGGGACGGAAGTATTCCAGAATGTGAAATACGTGGGGACACTGGCGGCGGAGAAGGGCAGGCCCGCTGCGGTATCGCGAACGGCCCACAAGGTCTTCGTGGTCATGGCCTATACGAACCTGGTTATCATTTTTCTCATCGCCGCCTGCATCAGCGTCTGGCGGTGGGGGGTTCCGGTGCATATCATGCCGGCGCCCGGTGCCGCCGTGACAACCGAAAAGACCTGTCTGTCCTGTCACAAGTCCAACAAACCCGCCTTGTATGCCGACTGGGAGAAGAGCGTTCACGCCGCCGTCGGCGTCACCTGTTACGATTGTCACCGGGGAGGAAACGACAGGAATCTTATCAGCGTGGAGCATCTGAAGAACAGCACGTCCCCCATATCGATCGTCGTTTCACCGAAACGCTGTGCCGGCTGTCACCCGGCGGAAGCAACGCAGTTCGAAAAAAGCAAGCATGCCCATACGCGGGATATCATGTGGACCGTCGATTCCTGGTTGAATGACGACATGAACAATGCCGTTGAGCGGACGACCGGATGTTACACCTGTCATGGCACCTTTGTGGAAGTCATAGATGGCAGGCCCCTTCCTGGCACCTGGCCCAATGTGGGCATCGGCAGAATCAATCCCGACGGCAGCAGGGGATGTTGTTCAAGCTGTCACACGCGACACAGGTTTTCCATTGCCGAGGCGAGAAAACCGGAGGCCTGCGATCAGTGCCACCTTGGTCCCGATCATCCGCAGATAGAGATCTACAATGAATCCAAGCATGGGACCATCTATCATGCCGAGGGTCATCTGTGGGAATGGACGCCGGTGGACAACACGTGGACGGCGGGCAGGGATTACCGTGCCCCCACCTGCTCATCGTGCCACATGTCGGCCGCCGCCGGCGTGGAGCGGTCCCACAATGTGACGGAACGTTTGTCCTGGGAGACACAGGCGCCCCTGACCGTCCGCCCTGCCGAGTTCAGGCCGTTCCCGGCGCGGACGGACTGGTGGCAGGAGCGGAAAAAGATGACAGGGGTTTGCCTCCAGTGCCATTCCGTTACCTGGGCCGATGATCACTTCAGAAATCTGGATGGGGTCGTAGAAAACTACAATGAAGAATATTACAGACCCGTCCGGTTACTTATGAACGAACTGTATGAAGCCGGGCTTCTGTCAGATGAGCTCTATTTCGATGAGGAACTTGAATGGGAGTTCTATGAGTTCTGGCATCACGAGGGGCGCCGGGCCCGCATGGGGGCCGCCATGATGGCGCCCGATTACGCCTGGTGGCACGGGTTCTACGAGTTGAAAAAGCGCTTCGCCGGGATCATGGAATCAGCCGGGAAACTGAAACGGGGTGAGGATTCACCCCGTTATGAACGAATTCCCGGCAGGTACAGCGCCGATAGTAAATAGAAGATGTCAGTCGACAAAAGGACATTCCCTCTTCTGTCATGAACTGTTCTTCGGCCTTGCCTCACCCGGGGAACTTTCCGCCGGGGGGTGACCGTCCAGTTCCTCAAGGGCCGCGGCTGCTTCCTCCGCCTCCCTGCGGGCTTCACTGGCGACACTTTCCGCTTCCTTTAAGCGGTCCTCAATATCCTTCACAGCCTTTTCCAGTTCTTTGCGCTTGTCCGTGTCCTCCTCGCTTTCGAGCAGCGTGCGGATGCCGGCGATGCGGTCCTTTCCTTCAGCGACCGCCTCAGAGGCCTGTTTTTCCATCTCCCGGGCCTTTTTCTCGGCATCGGCCGCCCTGTCGCGGGCGGCGGCGAGATCAGCCTTCGGACCCTCTTCCGGGAGCGCTTCGAGATCGATATCTTCAGCGGCGGTCACAAGGACCACGGTGGAAAGCTTTGAGAATATGGTTTCCAGGTGAACGCCGTATGGCCCCGCCGGCCCTTTTTTACCGATCGCCAGGGGCAGAAATACCATCGACGCCCCGGTGGAATCTTCCACGACCCTGTCTATGGTGGCCTTTTCCACGATCATGATGCGGGCTGCGATCCTTACATCGTCGAGAAAGACGCCGATCCGTTTCTTGTTTTCCCCGGCTTCTTCGGGGGAACTCGCCACGTGCAGGCGGATCCGCGCCGTCTCCCAGTCTTCCGTCCTGGTCATGAGATAGGCCAGGAGAAGCATCAGCCTGCCCGTGGCGTCGTCACGCCACCAGACATCGATATGCCGGGGTTTTGATGGTTCATGGATTTCAGAACCGCAGGTCGGGTCATCGACATGAAGGACCAGGACGTTGCAGCCCATGCGGATGGCTTCAGTGAGGTACCTGCCGTAAAGTTTTTGTTCCTTGACACTTCTGAGCTGTTCGGGGCCGTTCAGCAGGATCGTGTTGGGTTTGACGGGCCCGATCCCGAAGGACTGAACGAGCAATTCCGCCCCTGTCCGGAAATCGGCTGCCGTGATGACCTTCACGAAGGCGTCGATGCCCTCGGCGACGATATCGGCACGGAGTTCTTCTTCCGCCGCGGCCCTCCGTTCCTCCATCTTTTTGCCCCGGCCTTCAAGTATCTTGACCGCCGTCGTGATACCGCTTTTTCCTTCCACCCAGGACGCGAACCGCAGCAGGCATTTCCTCCGCTCCGGGTCGTCGGAGAAGGCAAGTATCTGCGGCCGCCAGTCCCGGGGATGTTCTATCGTTTCAGGGATGGCGAGGAGGTGGTCCCTCATGAGCTTGAAGTGGTAGGCGTTCTTGCTGTCGGCCCATCGTGCCGGTCCCGCGGTTCGCTGCAGGTACTGGTAGATGCCGAAGAGAACGCCGCCGGCAATGCACCCGGCGATAAAATTGACGGACAGCATGACGCCCAGGCAGGCAAGCGCCCCCAGAAGGCTCAGGCGCTGGTCGAACCACCGGAAGGTGGGGCGGAAGGAGGGACTGCCGGCCCGCGATTCATAGTAGGTGGCATAGTTGAGGAGCCCGTAGGAAATGAGAAAGAACATGGAGACCACGGGTGCGATCATGTTCAGGTTTCCCAGTGCTACGGTGACCAGGGCGATGATGCAGGACAGGATGACGCCCCGGCGGGGGTTGTCCATCGGACCCCATCCCTCGGCAAAGGGGATGAGAAAGGAAAATATGCGGTCCTTCGCCATGGATTGAAGGATCCTCGGTGCTCCAAGAAATGAGGCCATGGCCGATGAGACTGTCGCCGCGATAACTCCCGCATTGATGAGCCACCCGGCGGTGGCCACGCGCTTCATTGCCCCATAATCGCCGCTCAGGTCCTGCAGGGGAAGGACCGCAGCAAATATAAGGGCCACGGTAAAGTAAATGACGATCGATATGCCGACGGCGGCAAACGTCCCCAGGGGCAGGCTCTTTCCCGGGTCCTTTAGATCACCCGACATGCTCACTCCCTGGGTAAAGCCTGTCACGGCCGGGAAAAAAATTGCGAAAATGACCCAGAAGGGTGGACCGCCCTCGGGCTGTGTCAAGTTCCGAACCAGGAGCGACCCGTCGACGTTGCCCAGGGCGCCGGCATAGAATGAAATTATGGCGGCGGTCATGATGATCATGATGACATACTGGAATCGGGTCGCCCAGTCGGCCCCCAGCCAGGCGAACACAAAGAGAACGGCCACGGCCGCCGCGGCGAGGACCTGTGGAAGCCAGCGCGGGGTTTCGGAAAACATGCCGGCCACCGCTTCCCCCATACCGATACAGTAGAAGGCGATCGATACGGACTGGGCAAGAAAGAGAACAACGCCGATGGCCCCGCCGAACTCAACACCCAGCGTCCGCGAGATGAGATAATAATCTCCGCCTCCCCTGACCTTGAGATTTGTGGCGATCGCCGAGAGGGAAACACTGGTGAGGATAGAGATCGTGTTCGCGAGGGCGATGATGAGCAATGCCTTTCCAAGGCCCGCGCTCCCAACGACATAACCAAGCCGCAGGAAGAGAATGATGCCGAGGATCGTCAGGATGCTCGGCGTGAAAACGCCCCCAAAGGTGCCCAGTTTGGCGGCGGCGTTCCCGGGCATGCTGTTGCTGTTAGTGGATCGTTTCATGGGAGTCTCTGTTCACAACAGTGGTGTCGGATCAAAACCACTTTCTCCGGCGGAAAAAGATCAGCATGACCGCTGATACGGCAATAATGACGATCCAGAAAACCGGGTATGCCCAATGCCACTTCAATTCCGGCATGTATTCGAAGTTCATGCCGTAAATACCCGCTATGAAGGTGAGGGGAATAAATATGGTGGCGAAGATGGTCAGCACTTTCATGACCTCGTTCATGCGGTTGCTGATACTCGAAAGATACAGGTCGAGCAGTCCCGACAGCACGTCCTGGTATGCCTCGACGGCGTCGATCACCTGTATCGTATGATCGTACAGGTCCCGGAGAAATATGCTCATTGATTCTTTCACAAGCTCCGATTCGCTTCGCTCGAGGCCGCTTACTATTTCCCGGAGCGGCCAGATGGACTTCCGCAGCATGACCACTTCCTTTTTCAGGCGGTGTATCGTCGCCATGGTTCCGGTATCGGGCTGTTTCGCGAGCTCTTCCTCGATCAGTTCCACCTGCTCACCGTATCGCTCGAGGATGACGAAATAGTTGTCGACGATCGAATCCATGAGTGAATAGGCCAGATAATCTGCCCCCATCCGGCGGATGCGGCCGCGTCCGTTGCGAAGCCGCTCCCTCAGTGCGTTGAAGATGTCCCCTGTTCTTTCCTGAAAGGATATGACGTAATTCGGTCCCAGGATCACGCTTACCTGTTCGGACTCTATGGATTCGCCATCGGTGCCAAAATAGAACATTCGCAGGATGACAAAAATGTATTCTTCAAGTTCCTCGAACTTCGGCCGCTGGCCCGTGTGGACGATATCTTCCAGGACCAGGGGATGTATGTTGAAATATCCGCCTACCTTCTCGATGATGTCGACATCATGGAGACCGTCGATATTGACCCAGGTGACCGCGGGTGTTTCCTTGAAGGGAAGGACATCTTCAATGTTTTTAACGTCCATCTCGCGGTGGGAGGTCGCGTCATAATCGATAAGGGATATTTCCACCGTTTCCGATTTCTTTTCTCCCACGTGAACGATGGTGCCGGGGGGGAGCCCCGCTTTTTCAGAAGCCCTTTTGAACAGGATATCCATCATAACCTTTCTCCTTTCCCCCGGCGGCGAATGATGGGGGGTGCCGTTTCGCGAATTCCTCCTCTTGCGCCGGGCTTCAGATACGACTGGAAAAGTGGTTACAATTCAAACGGTTAAAAATTATAATGGAAAAGCCGAACAAATGACAGGAAATATTGATAAAGGGGCAAAGCGACAGAGGGGCAGAGCGACAGAGTGTGAAAAGCAAAAAGAGTAAAGAAAAGTAGTTGCCCGATTCATCGGGCACTTTTTAAAAAACGCCGATAAATCGGCATACTACGAAACAGGCCAAAAGACGTACACGGTAAATAATCGTAATTCGTAATCCTTCTAATCTTTAATCCCCTCTGCCCCTCAGATAGTCCTTCAGGGCGTCGCGGGTGCTTCTGAATGCGATCTCATTCCAGGGTATTTCGGATGGGGCGAAGAATTTCACTTCCAGGGTTTCATCCCGTGCTTCCGCGGTCCCTCCCGTGATGTCCGCAATGTAGACGACGATCACTACCGATTCACCGGAGTATGAATAAACGCCGACAAGAGAGCGGATCGCCACATCGAGTCCTGTTTCTTCACAGGCTTCCCGGACGGCCGCTTCCCCTACCTCTTCACCGGCATCGACAAAGCCACCGGGAAGCACCCATTTGCCGGCGGAAGGTGAGATCGCCCGTTTCACCAGCAGGATCTTTCCGTCGACTTCCATTATTGTGCAGGCCGCGATCTTCGGGTCTATATAGAACACGAATGAACACCGGGAGCACACAAGGCGCTCTGGTTCACCTTTCTTTATCTGCTTTTTTTCGAGTGAACCCCCGCAGAGCGGGCAGAACCGGTAGAGGTCACTTCTTTCCATGATGAAGGCGGTATTCCATGAAAAATCGATAGAAGGCGACAACGACCAGGGAATGGGTGATGACACCGTCGCGGATCAACCGGGGAATAATATCGAGCGGGCAGGTGATCACCTCGATATCTTCCTTTTCGTCGAGCTCCTGTGTGCCGGCGGGAACACAATTTGTCGCCAGGTAGGTGTAACAGCGGTTGTTCTGTATGGCTGGATTCGGATGAACGAACCCGAGGGATATCAGTTCCTCCCCTTCATACCCCGTTTCTTCGCGAAGCTCGCGCCGGGCCGCGTCGAGCGGCGTGTCTCCCGGTTCCACAAGTCCGCCGGGGATCTCAAGGGTTACGTTTCTGATACCGTGACGATACTGGCGGATCATGACCACGTCATTCTCCCGGGTAAGGGGGATGACGTTGATCCAGGAGGATGATTCAAGGATGAAAAAATCGTGTTCCTTGCCGGTCCTCGGCGACCGTGCCCGGTCCGTCCTGAGGCTGAAGACGCGAAAGGACGAATCCCGTTTACTTTTTATTATCTTCCAGTGGTCTGGCGGCATGAGGAACCTATAGACAAAAGAAAAGCGGGGGTCAAGGAATAAAAAGGCTTAATGCCTGAGGATTAATGGGATTATGGATTAGAAGGATTCCGGATTACGGATTACGATTATTTACCGTGTACGTCTTTTGGCCTGTTTCGTAGTATGCCGATTTGTCGGCGTTTTTTAAAAAGCGCCCGATGAATCAGGCAACTACTTTTCTTTACTCTTTTTGCTTTTCACACTTTGTCGCTTTGTCGCTTTGCCACTTTACCCTGGCAGTCATTCCTCTTGACATAGTTCTTTACATTTCATAAAGTTACAAACTTCATCACACGAGGAGAACAGGGGGTTATGAGAAACTATTTCAAGGAAGCGGCGGTGACGATCTATCGGGAGGCCCGTGAAGGGGGCCGGTTGCTCGAGGGGCTGGGGCTTGACCAGTTGAAGGAGCTCTCCCTGCGGCAGGAAGGGGTGATCCAGACGAACCTGGGGTCGGTGGCGGCCGATTCGGAACCCATGTCACGCTCGGCGCCCTTTACGAAGAACAATGTTGACCATATTTTCGGCGAGGAAGAGGAACGGCTTGCCCAGCAGGCCATTGAGCGCTTGCGGAGAGATCGGGTGGTATCACTGGACACGATCATCGGTGACGGGCGCGATGGGGTAACGGCGCGTTTTCTGATGCCGGAGCAGTATATACAGATCGCTTACGGATTAAAGCTGTTGTTCGAGGACACGCCGGCGCCGCGGGTAGTGGAGGAGCCCACCTATACCTTGATATTTTTCAGCGATGACTCCTTTGAACGGAACAAGGTCAGAAAGCTCCTGGAGAAGGACGTGACGATCCGGTTGTGGATGGGTGAACGCCGGGGTGACCAGGTGAAGATATGCCGGAACAGCACCTATCTGGGAGAGGCGAAAAAAGGGGTGTTCCAGTTCGAGGGATGGCGGGTAAAGGCCATAGACAGGCAGGGAATATTTCTGCACTGCGGAGCCCGGAGGGACAACCTGTGGATATACGACCTGGAGACGGAAAGGCCTGAGTTGCAGGAGCGGGTGACCGGGGTTGCCGGGCTGACGGCGACGGGCAAGACGACGACGCTCTGCCGGAAGCTGGCGAAGCTACCCCGGGAGACATCGGAGATGATAGGGGATGACGGCGGCACGCTCGGGTTCGACGGGAGTTATGCGGCCTTTGAAATGGGCGGCGTGTACATCAAGACGGAAGGTCTTGATGAAAACCAGCCTGAGATCCTGCGGGCGGCGCTGAGCGCCGACACGTTCCTGGAAAACGTTGCCATATCGAAATATCCTTACATGCCGGATTTCATGGACCTGAGCAAGACAGGAAACGGCCGGGCCGTCATCCGGCGGGACAACCTGGGACTGGCGAGCAAGGGCCTGCGGGCGGACCGCCTGGACTTTATCATCATGCTGACGCGCAATCCCCTGGCGAACGTCATATCGAAGATGACACCGGAGCAGGCGACGATGCAGTTCATATACGGGGAATCGATCGAGAGCACGGGGGGCAATCCTGAGGAAGCAGGGACGTTCAAGCGCGTGGTGTTTCTGGATCCCTTTCTGACGGGAGACCGTCTCGAGCATGCCATGCTGTTTTACGAGATCCTCAGGCGGAACCGGATCAAATGTTACCTGGCGAACACGGGGACCATCGGGGAGCACGAGATGAAGGTTTCCCTGCGGCAGTCTCTGGCGACTTACAGCGATGTGATGCGGACGCAACTGCGTATAGGATCGGAGCCGGACCACCTGGGGTATCATTATCCCATCAAGAGCGACCGCTCGAACATGGACCTGATGAACGCGTCCCCCATGTTCCGGGACCGTGAACTTCTGAGGCGCAAGGTATCGGATTTTCTGAAAGGCCGGCGGCTCGCTCTCGAACAGTTCGAATCGAAATGGGGAACCATTCCCGATGAGATCAGGGAATCACTTCCCTATCGGGAGGACCAGCTGCGATTTTCCTTTTCGGAAAAGGATAATCATCACTTTGTCGAGTAGGAAGGGAGGTCCGTGTTTTTATGAAGATAGCCGTCTTGACAGGGGGAGGGGATTGTCCCGGTCTCAACGGGGCCGTAAAGTGGGTAACGAAAACAGCCCTTGACCTCCATCTCGAGGAGGACCGATCTGAGAAGTTTGAAGTGCTCGGCGTCATGGGGGGCTGGAGGGGGCTCATCGAGGTGGACCCTGAAAGCGAGGAAAGCCGCCGCCGTCACCTGAAGGTGCTGACCGAGGAAATTGTCAGGGCCTGGGACCGCCAGGGCGGCACGAATCTCGGGACGACGCGGACGAACCCCTTCAATCCGAAAAATGACCGGTCACAACAGGTCCTTGAAAACATCGAAAAGCTCGGCATCGATGTGATCGTCGCCATCGGAGGGGAGGACACCCTCGGGGTGGCTCACATGCTGTACCGGCAGGGTATCAGGACCGTGGGTATTCCCAAGACGATCGACGGCGACCTCGAGGGGACCGAGTATTCCCTTGGTTTCGATTCTGCCGTCAATATCATCACAGAGGAGATCGACCGTCTGAGAACCACGGCGGGTTCGCACGGCAGGATATTCGTGGTTGAGACGATGGGACGCCATGCGGGGTGGCTGGCACTGTACGGCGGGGAGGCAAGCGGCGCGTACATCATTCTGATCCCCGAACATCCCTTCAACATGGAACGTGTCTGTGACCTGCTTCGCGAACGGGAAGGGAGGGAGATACAGTACAGTATCATTGTCGTTTCCGAAGGCGCGAAACCCGAGGGGATGAGCGAGTTTGTGAAAGACACGAAACTTGATGATTTCGGGCACCGCTCACTTGGCGGCATAGCGGCCTATGTGGCCGATGAGATCGGACGCAATACCGGATTTGAGGCCCGGTACGTCATTCTCAGCCATCTCCAGCGGGGGGGCGTGCCCTCGGCCCGCGACCGCCTGATGGCCCGCCGGTTCGGGATCGCCGCCGTTGACATGATCCTGAACGAGGATTACGGCAGAATGGTGAGCCTTTCACACGGAGAGATAACCTCCGTCCCCCTGAAGGAGGTCGTCGACAAACTGAGACTCGTTGAAGTCGAGAAATATTACGATACGCAACGCTACAACGGAAAGCGTACCATCCTCTGACAGAAAGGGAAAACCCGCGGTTCACTGCAAAACGTCAGTCACCGATGATCTTCACCAGCACCCGTTTCCTCCTTCCCCCATCGAATTCTCCATAGAATATCTGTTCCCAGGGACCGAAATCGAGCCGTCCTCCGGTGATCGCCACCACGACCTCCCTGCCCATGACCTGCCGTTTCAGATGGGCGTCTCCGTTGTCCTCGCCGGTCCGGTTGTGACGGTAGCGTGCTATCGGTTCGTGAGGCGCCAGCTCTTCCAACCATCGTTCATAGTCCTGATGAAGACCGGATTCGTCGTCATTGATAAAGACCGAGGCGGTGATGTGCATGGCGTTCACCAGGGCAAGGCCCTCCCGAACGCCGCTCGAGCGCAGGCATTCCTCGACCCGGGGGGTGATATTGACAAAGGCCCGTCGCGTGGGGATATTGAACCACAGTTCCTCCCGGTATGATTTCATCCGTCATTCCTCCTTATATAAATGATGTGCATCCATATCGTCATAACCCCTCTCATTTCAGGCTGAAGACCGTCAAGACTTTTTACTGCGGTATCAGAAGATGCGTATGTACCCAGTCCTTTCTTCGGTACCCATCTATTCAGTTACACTCTTTAATAATGGTGACAAAATTAATACTCACTATTAAGAAGATATCAGTAACATACTGATAATAATATTAATATAAGAACATGCAAATAATTATTGACAACCAAGTACTGTATATAGTACAGAACTATCCTGTCATATCGGGGCATCTATCGCGATACAATGAAAACAATTCAGAGATCAAAGGAGGTTGTCTGCATATGAGCAAGGGGAAAATAGCCATTGTCGGGATTGGCGAAGTTCCAACGGCCAATATGCCAACACGCACTCACTGGGACATTATTTACGACACCTGCATGGAGGCGGTGAAAGATGCGGGACTGCACAAGAACGACATCGAAGGCGTGGTCAGTGTTTCGCCGCAGGCCCAGCCGAAGATAACCGCGGAGCTTTCCTTCGGCAAGCTGCCCGAGGAACTCGGTCTCAAGGGGTGCAAAGATACGGTGAGCTGTAATGCAGGCGGGGCTTCAACCTCGAACTGTCTGCGCATGGCCGAACAGTGGATTCACAGCGGTATAGCCAAAGCGGTGCTGGTACAGCACGTGACCGTCCATTCCACCATACCCCTGGCGGATCAGATCAATTTTTTCGCCAAGGCGGGAGTGGATCTCCAGTGGGAATATCCCTACGGCACGACGTACAACATCATCATGGGCCTCATGGCAAACCGGTTCATGCATGAATCGGGCTGCACGCCGGAACAGATGGCTTCGGTGGTCACGGCGCTCAGAAGCTGGGCATCACGGGACCCCAATTCGTTCTTCTATAAAAAGGATGTGCCCTCCGTCGAAAAAGTGCTCTCCTCCGATCTGCTCAATACACCGCTGCACAAGCGGGAAAGCAACGTGCTGGGTGACGGTGGATGTGCCATGGTGGTGGTTTCGGCAGAGGACGCACAGAAGATGAAACGGCCGGCGGCTTACAAACTTGGCGATTCGGTCCGCTACTTCAGTGGAACCTGCGTCATGCGTGATTTCAAGAAAGTTGAAGAAGGATTCCGGGTAACCGCCAGGGAGGCCATGGCCCAGGCGGGTATTACCAAAGAAGATGTCAGCATCTGGAACTGTTACCTCGCCTATCCTCTTGCCCATCCGCTGGTAGCCGAACTTCTTGAAGTGGCGCCTCCCGGCAAAGCGGGTCAGTATTTCCTGGAGGGTCGCATGTCCTTCGGCGGCGATATTCCCTGGTCCACGATCGGCGATGCGCCGGGTCGGGGACACACCGGTTCGGGCGTGAGCGCAGCCCACTATGTCGAGACCGCGCGTCAGCTTATGGGCAAGGCCGGAGAGCGCCAGGTGAAGAACTGCAGATATGTCTATCAGAATGCCGGCGGCGGTTCGGGATTCAACAATATCGCCACCATCTGGGGAAAGGAGATCTGACATGGAATTCGATATGACCAAACCGGTACCGGAAGTTCAGCCCTGGTCCGAGAAATTCTGGGAAGGCACGAAAGAGGGGAAGCTGCTGATCCAGGTATGCAAGGACTGCAAATCCAAAATATTCTATCCGAGGAAATACTGCCCGGAGTGCTGGTCCGGGAATCTGGATTGGATAGAGGGAAGCGGCAGGGCGAAGATATATTCCTTCTCCACCGCATACAGCATGGTGGAGCCGAAGTTCATGGACGAGCTTCCCTACACCATCGCTTACGTGGACCTTGAAGAGGGCATCCGGATGATGACACGGATCGTGGACTGTGAACCCGCGGACATAGCGATCGGCATGGATGTGGAGGTGATATTCCATGAGCGGGGCGGGTTTTACCTGCCCTATTTCAGGCCGGTAAGGCAGTAGGTAAACAGAAAGGAACAGGGGGTGACACGTCATGGGTGAATATCAGACACTGTTGTATGAGATCGGCGGTCCCAACGACGCCGTCTGCCGGATCACCATGAATCGTCCGGAAAAATACAATGCCATCAATAGAGAGATGGCGGGAGAGCTTATCGATGCCTTTCGGCGGGTCAGGGATGTGCCCTCTGTGGGGGTCGTCGTTTTTTCCGGTGCCGGGAAGGCCTTTTGCACCGGGGGGGACCTGGATGTGTTCCCATCGCTGGCTGAACACCAGAATTCCCTGAACTGGCTTTCACATGAAGGGCTTGATGTTCAGCGGGCGATTACGGGCTGCGAGAAGGTGGTCATCGGCAAGATCACCGGGCACTGCCTTGCCGGCGGGCTCGAACTGGCCCTGTGCTGTGATCTCCTCTACGCGAAGGAAACGGCACGGATGGGTACGACGGAGATCAACATGGGTATCCTGCCGGGCTGGGGCGGGACGGCGAGGCTCCCGCGCAGCATGCCTGTCTACCGGGCACGGGAGATCGTTTACAGCGGCCGGAAGGATTACACGGCGCGAGAGATGTACGAAATGGGATTTTTGACCCGGGTATTCCCCGATGACGAGTTTGAGGAGAGATTTGAAGAGGTGGTGACGAACATCGGCGCCAAGAAGCCCATCGCCCTTCGGATGGCGAAGGAGGTCATGGCAAAGACCCTGGAAAGCGGCTCTATTGAAACAGCGCTGGCCGTTGAGCGAAATGCCATCCAGTGGCTTGTCTATTCCCCCGATATCCAGACCGTCATGGACATGTACCGGGCGAAACCGGACCAGCTCGTGAAGGACCAGAAGAAAAAGAACATCGAATCGGATGTGTCGGAATAAGAGAACACTCAATAAGGAGAATAACCATGGACTTCGGATTTACGGAAGAACAGACCATTATCCAGCAGACCTTCCGTTCCTTCTGCGAGAAGGAGCTCTCCTGGGAATATGTGCAGTGGATGGATGAGAACGTGAATTTTCCTCCCGACGAACTCTGGCAGAAGTTCGTCGACCTGGGTATGTTCTGGGGAATGATCCCCGTTGAATACGGAGGACAGGGAATGGGGCAGGTTGACGGGATGATCGCTTATGAGCAGATCTGTGCCCGCTCCATGTCGGTCGCGCTGGCCCTGGGCGTTACCATGGGATTCGGTGTACGATTCATCGGGGAACTGGGGACAAAGGAACAGAAGGACACCTATCTCCCCCTCATCGGAGAAGGAAAGTTCAAGACCTGCATGGCCCTGACCGAGCCGGGCGGAGGGACCGATATCCTCGGGGCGATCAAGACAACGGCGGAAGAGAAGGACGACCACTGGGTCATCAACGGTCAGAAGGTCTTTATCACCGGCGCTCATGTCGCCGATTCGCTGATCACCATCTGCAGGACGGAAAAAGAAGGGAGCCGCAGCCGGTCTCTCAGCAATTTCATGGTGCCCCGTGGATCAAAGGGAGTGACGATCAGAAGCATTCCGAAGATAAGCTGTCACCATTGTGATTCCGTGGAGATATTTTACGATGATGTGAAGGTGCCGAAAGAAAACCTCCTCGGTACACGGGGAAATGCCTTCTACGAGATCATGACCGTCCTGAATCCCGAGCGGATCGGCGTTGCCATGATGGGCGTCGGGATCATTGCCGCCATCTATGATCTCTGTTTCAAGTACGTCCAGGAGAGGGCCGCCTTCGGGGGACCCATCAGCCGGTTTCAGATCCTCCAGAACTATCTTGCCGACATGTATATCAACCTCGAAAATTCCCGGAACATCACCTACAAGTCGGCCTGGCTCTGCGACACCGGGAAACCCTATCACCTTGAAGCGACGATGGCGAAGCTCGTGGCTGCTGAGGGGGCGCGGCACGCGGCGACGTTTGGTTCCGAGATCTTCGGCGGATACGGTATCTGTAACGAATATCCCATATCCATGTTTGTCCGGGATGCTTACCAGATACAGTTCTCGCCCATTTCAAACGAAATGAGCAGGAACATGCTCATGCAGTTCCAGGGGTTGCCGAAATCATGGCCCTGAAAAATGAGGAGAGGAAGATCGAATGTACACATTAAGAGACATTCCGCGGGTCGGGGCGATCATGTTCCGCGACAACACGGCCATCGTCTTTGAGGGAAAGCGATGTACCTATGGAGAGTTCAACCGGCGGGTAAACCGTTTTTCCCATGTCCTCATTTCCCTCGGCTGTAGAAAGGGAGACCGGCTTGCCGTGATGGCCGACAATTGCTCGAAGTACCTGGAGGCTTACTTCGGGGCGGCAAAGATCGGCATGAGCGTCACCCCGCTCAACGTGCGCCTCGGCGACGACGAGATCACGTATATCGTCAATGACAGCGAGGCGACGGTACTTGTGGTCGGCGACGGATACGAAGAAAGGCTGGCCGGGCTCAAGGGACGCTTCACCGGCATAGGGAACTGGATCAGTTTCGATAATCCTGTTGACGGTTTTCTCGACTATGAAACGCTTCTGGCGGGATCGCCCGAGGCGGAACCTGACGTTGATGTGTATGATGTTCAGGAAGACGACCTCGCCGTTCTCATGTACACGGGCGGTACTACCGGGCTCCCCAAGGGTGTCATGCTCTCCCACCGCAACGTCATGATCTCCGGCATCGCGTCGGCGCTTGCAATGGGATTTACCCAGGAAGATGCCACCTGTTTCGTCCTGCCGATCTTTCACGTGTCCTGGTGGCCCATTCTGGCGGTGATGATCGCCGGGGGAAAGGCGTGCATCAACCGCCGTCCCGATCTCGACGCGATCTTTCAACTTATCCAGGACGAGAAATGCACGCACATGAATCTCGTGCCCACCATCTACGGATGGATGGTGGATTATCCCAATGTTGAGAAGTACGACCTTTCGAGCCTCCGGCTTCTTACCTATGCGGGGAGCCCGTTCCCCGTGGAAGTCCTGAAAAAATGCATCCGGAAATTCGGCAACAAGTTCGCGCAGGGATACGGAGCGACCGAGACGGCAGGTGCGGCGATCGCCATGCTGGACTGGCGGGATCATCATCTCGAGGGGGAAAGATCAAAATATCTCCTGAGCGCCGGACAGCCGGCAATATGCGCGGAAGCGAAGATCGTGGATGACGATGACCGCACCCTCGCTCCCGGCGAGAAGGGAGAGATCTGCGCCCGGGGAAAACACATCATGATGGGCTACTGGAAAAACCCGGAACTCACCGCCGAGGTCCTGAAGGGAGGCTGGTACCATACCGGCGACATGGGCTACATGGATGAGGACGGATACATTTACATGACGGACCGTAAGGCGGACATGATCATCTCCGGCGGCGAGAACGTGTATCCCAAGGAAGTGGAGGATGTCATCTATGCCCATCCCGCGGTGAAGGAGTGCGCGGTCGTCTCCTCTCCCAGCGAAAAGTGGGGAGAGATCGTCCAGGCCGTGGTGGTGCTCAAGCCGGGAGAGAAGGCTGCGGAAGAAGAGATCATCGAGCACTGCAGGAAAACCCTGGCGGGTTATAAATGTCCCAAGGCGGTGGCCTTCTGGGATGATATTCCCAAGACCATCGTCGGCAAGATCATGAAGAAAGAGATCAAACAGAAGTTCTGGGAAGGGAAAGGCAGGGTGATCAGTTAGCGGGCGGTATCCCCGGTGTGGGAGCGAACAGGGGCGTGAAGCACACCATGCATGAAACAAAAGGAACGTTTGTGGATCATTGATAATAGATCGAAAACAGGAGGAACGAAAATGGCAAAAGGAACAGGGAAAGCAGTCAAGAAGGAAGGAACATTCACCCATATTTTCAGCCCTATCAAGCTCGGCCCGATCGAATTGAAGAACCGCATCGCCCTTGCACCGATGAACGAAACGATGTCCGGGGTGAACGGCGAGGCAACGGAGCAGATGCTCTCGTACTATGCAGCACGGGCGAAGGGGGGCACTTCTCTTGTCTGCACGGGCGCGGTCATGGGAACACGTCTGGCGTCCGAATTCGTATGGGGCCGGAACCTCTATCTCTTCCATATGGGTCATCTGCAGGGACTTGGCATGCTCACCGAACGCATCCATTACTTCGGGTCCAAGGCCGCTATCCAGATGACCATCGGCTTCGGCCGGCAGGGCCATTCGTACGATCACCACAAGCTGGCTCCCGCGCCTACGGCAGGTTTGCCCTATGAAATAACTGCCGAAAAGGCCACCGACCATGTCGTAGATGCCTGGCGCATGATCGAATATGCCAAATCATTCATGGTTGGGCAGATGACACGGGAGATGACGATTTCCGAGATCCAGAGCGAGCAGAAGGAATTTGCCCAGAGCTGCCAGCTGGCAGTCATCGCCGGCTTCGATGTCATCGAGATCCATGCCCCGCACGGCTATATCGAGCACCAATTCCTGTCACCGCTTTCCAACAAGCGCACGGATCTCTATGGCGGGGAATGGCGCAACCGCAAGCGTTTCCTTCTGGAGATCGCCGAGCAGATCCGTTATGCTTGTCCGGGTGTGGCGGTGGGAGTCCGGATCAGCGCGGAAGAGCATATGAAGGGAGGACTGACGGAGGATGAGATGATCGATGTGGCAAAGGACCTCGAAGCGAGGGGGATCGATTATATCTCCCTCTCTGACGGCGCCGGCTATGAAGAGGGAGGGCATCTCATTACCGACATGGACCGTTCGAAGCATATTCCCGAACATGGCCAGGCCTTCAAGAAGGCCCTCAAGATCCCGGTGATCGTGGCCTCTCAGCATGATCCTAACAAGATCGAAAAGAACATTGCCGAGGGTAAATACGATATCCAGGCCCTGGGCCGGCAGCTCTTCTGCGACCCGGAATACCCCAACAAGCTCGCGGCCGGAAAGGTCAAGGAAATCGTCAGGTGCTCACGCTGCAACACCTGCCTCATGCGCTGCCTGAGCGGGATTACCCCCGCCTGCCCCAATAACCCGAATCTTGGGCGTGAATATGTCCTTGACGAATACAAGATCGGTCCCTGGAGGAAAGATGAACCGATCCTGCCCGAAGGCATAGTCCGTGTTCCCATGCCGGCCATTGACCGGCCGTGGTGGAAGAAAGAGCTGACCTTTATCGAAAAGAGCTGGCGGCCGCTCCAGGGAAGGACGCCGCGGTAAGGGAAGGATTAACGGATTAGCGGATTAATGGATTAAGAGGATTAAGGATCAGGTGTCTGATCAGAGAAAATGAAAGGAGCGAACCATGGCGGATGATTTCAAGAAAGACGGTTACTTCAAAATAGACCCGGAGTGCCATCTCATCGGTGACATGGAGCATATCAACTATTTCCCCGGTGTCCAGATGTGGTGGCGCGCCATCGAAAATATCAGGAGGCCGCTCATGCTTGGCGCGCCTTTTTCGTTGCTCGAACCGTTCATTAAGGGCATGGAAGAACGGGAGATGCTCAAGGACCCGAATCCGGAAAGTATCCTGTGGGCCATGGACAAGTATGGTGTCGATATTGCCTGCCTGCTTCCCGAGTCGATGATGGACTCCACAGGCTTTTCCACGCGCTGGGTGACGAACGGGCAGATGGCGAAAATCGTGGAGACGAACCCCGACCGGTTCATGTACCAGCCCAACATCTCTCCCATCAAGCACCGGGGTGTAAAGAACACGATCGATGAGCTCACTTACTGGGTAAAGGAAAAGGGCGCGAAGATATTCAAGTTCTATCCGCCCGAGGATACGTATATGAATGACCCCGACATATGGCCTGTCTATGAAAAGGCCGAGGAATTCGGCATCGTCCTTGATATCCACACGGGATTCTGCTGGGTGCCGCCGGGCAAGAGCAAGTACGCCCTGCCTGTGCAGCTCGATGACGTGGCGCGCGATTTCCCGGAGCTCAAGATAAACGCCTTCCACATGGGGTATCCCTATTGCGACGACCTCAACATGATCGCCATGCAGCATCCCAACGTATACGTCTGCCTGAGTCTCCTCATTCCATGGGCGGCGACGGCACCCCGGAAGTTTGCGAAGATACTCGGCGAAGCGATGCGCTGGGTTGGGCCGGACAAGATCACCTGGGGAACCGATTACGCGGGATTCGCCGCGCAGATAAGAGGTGGCGTCATGGGACTCCGGGATTTCCAGATACCCGAGGACATGCAGTTATCCTATGGATATCAGCCGATCACTGATGAGGACAGGCGGAAGATATTCGGCGCCAACCTGGCGGGACTCCTGGGCATCGACAGTTCAAAGCGAAGGGTGAAATAACGGAAAGGTATTTCCATGACACTTTCGGGACTGCCCCGTTCACTTGCAAACCTTGATGAAAAGGAAGTGCTGCGTCTTGTGAATGAATGCCTATCCGGTAACGGGAATAGTACCCCTCTCATCGAAGGCCTGTCAAAAGGATTTGATGAGGTCATGGAACGGTACCGGCGGAGGGAATACGCGCTCTTTCACCTGGCGGCCGCGGGGGATATCACCCGAAAGGCACGGGCCCTCGTCGATGCCGCCGGTGCCCGCGGGAGGTCTCCGTTACCACGGGGTACGGTTGTCCTGGGGACTGTTCGGGGCGATATACACGACATGGGGAAAAACATCGTCGGCACCGTGCTTTCCTGTGCCGGCTATGCGGTAATAGACCTTGGCGTTGATGTTTCCCCTGATGAATTTGTCAGGGCTGCTGATTCTCCCGAAGTATCGCTCGTGGGGATCAGCATTCTTCTGGCAACATCCTATGAGCCGCTGCGGGATACGGTGCGGGCCTTGAAAACTATGGAGCCCCGGCGGTCGCTTTCCGTCATGATCGGTGGCGGTTCTGCCGGCGAGGGAGTGAAAAAGTATGCAGGCGCCGATCATTTCGGCCGCACGCCGGTTGACGCCGTTGCGATCGCTCACCGCGTCTACGGTGCAACGAAGGATGTCGAGTGATGAATTCCTTTGAGCGTATTGATGCCGTTCTGGCGCTGGAACAGCCGGACCGCGTGCCTCTCTCGCCGATCCTTGACCATTGGGCGGCGACCTTCACGGGAATATCGAATGCCGTCCTTATGAGTGACCCGGAAGAACGGATAAACGCCGTCATCAGAACGGCGACCAGCCACCGGTGGGACATGACCTATCTTGCAGACCTGGTGAACACGCCGCTCCTGCAGGTCGGCGTGCCTGCCCGCCTCCTGTTCCCCGGTCGCGATCTCCCGGCCGATGCGGCGCACCAGTTCGACGAGCGGGGCTTCATGGAGGACGCGGATTATGACATTCTTGTCTCGGAGGGGATCTATCCGTTCATCGAGGCGATCGCCACGCGGATATACCCGGAGATGACGCTGGAATCAGCGTTGATCTCACTTGACAGCGCCGGGAGGCACGGTGTTGAAGCCGCGGCCCGGGTGTGTGAAGCGGGTATCGTTCCGGAATCGGGATTTATCCTGCCCGGTCCTTCCTACGAGTATTTCAGCCTGGCACGAGGGTTGGAAAGGGCCATGGCCGACCTGCGGGAACGGCCCGGGGTAATGAAGGAAGCAGGCCGGCGCTATTGCCGCGACATGGTGGAACTTGCCATGAACGCCGTCGATCAGATCGGGATCAGGCGGGTGTTTATCGGATTGAGCCGATCGGCTGCCTCGTTTCTCAGCGCGCCGCTTTTTGAAGAAATGGTCCTTCCCGACCTGGAATACCTGGTCCGATCCCTTCTGGATGCCGGTATCATGCCGATACTTCACTGTGATTGCGACTGGACCCCGTTCTTGCACTATTTCCGAAGATTTCCCCGCGCTCGGTGCTTCATTGAACTGGACGGCTGCACCGATATATTCGAGGCAAAGAACATCCTGGGAGACACGATGGCCATCAAGGGTGACGTACCCGCGGAGCTGACCGCCCTGGGTTCGGCGGAAGAAGTTCGCCGGTATTGCCGCCGCCTGATCGAGAGTGTCGGCGCCGGGGGAGGGTTCATCCTCAGCTCGGGCTGTTCTCTGCCGGCGAACGCGAAATCCGGGAACGTCATGGCCATGACTGAGGCCGTTGAAAAGTGGGGGCGCTATGAATGAGAAACTTGTGATCGACCTGACGGGGCGTGTTGCCCCGATCACCGGTGCTGCAATTCCGATCACAGGGAGTGCGGACCTTCCGACATCGTATCAATATCGGAAATCAGTTTAAGGATGTGGCTATGAAAACACAAGAGTCAAAGATAGCAAAGATGTCATTCTCCGCAATACTTATTGGTTTGGAGAAAATGTTGCGATTCAAAGCTCGTCGATATGCGCAATTAAAAGAACTGATGAAACAAAAGAATTGCTGCATTCAGATAAGGCTCAAAGATAAGTCGCAGGGCAGATATTTCATATTTAATAATGGGAACGTCAGTTCAAAAAACGGCATTCATCCTCATCCCGATGCCACGTTGATATTTTATGATGCCGAAACAGCCGCCAAGCTGATGATGCCCATGCACACGCCATTGGACCAGTTAAACGCGATGAAGAACTTCAAAATTGTTCCGGAAGGGCCCGATGAATTAACTATGTGGTTCACCCGGTTGACCAATCTGATGGTAAATATCGGCCTGTACCAGCACTATGGCGTCGATATGGGCAATGGCGTCATGCGATACACCAATGGCACCATTGCCGGCCCGGTGTTCGTCTATGTGAAAGATGGAAAAATCCTGCGCATCACTCCCATAGAATTTGATAACACTGACGCTGATTCCTGGACGGTAAAAGCCAGGGGCAAGGAGTTTACACCACCGCGCATATCTACCCTTTCTCCCTATGGATTCAATTTTAAATCACAGGTCTATTCTCCTGACAGGCTGCTCTATCCCTTGAAGCGTGTCGATTTCGATCCCAACGGTGAACGCAACTGTAAGAACAGGGGGGTGTCGGGCTACGAAAGGATCAGTTGGGACGAGGCCCTTGATATCGTTGTTGGCGAAATCAAACGGGTCAAGAGAGAGCACGGCCCGGGCGCCATCATGCAGAGCACCGGCTCGCACCATTCATTCGGGAATAACGGCTATTACATGAGTGCGCAGCGAAGGTTCATGAATATGATCGGCCATACCTTTGTCCTGCAGAATGTCGACAGTTGGGAAGGATGGTACTGGGGCGCCATGCATCACTGGGGCGGCAGTTTTCTGCTTGGGGCGGGCGATCCCTCAGGGTGCGTTGAGGAAGCGTTGAAACACTGCGAGATGATGATCTTCTGGTCGAGCGATCCGGAATCCACAAACGGGGCCTACGGTGGCATGGAAGGGACCATCCGTCGTCTCTGGCTCAGAGATCTTGGGGTTAAATTTGTCCATATCGATCCTTTTTATAACCATACAGCCGCATTGCTTGGAGGCAAGTGGATGGCGCCGCGGCCGGATTACGGGAACGCGCTGTCATTGGCCATTGCCTATGTCTGGATCACCGAAGACCTCTATGACAAGGAATATGTGAAAACCCGGACAACAGGATTTGATGAATGGAAAGATTATGTTTTAGGCAAGGAAGACGGCATACCCAAAACCCCTGAATGGCAGGAGAAAGAGACGAATGTCCCCGCAAAAGATGTGAGGGCGCTGGCAAGAGAATGGGCGTCAAAGAAGACCTTCCTGGGTGTTGGGGGGTTTGGTTGTACTTTGGGCGGAGCGTGCAGGTCGGCGACAGGAATTGAATGGGCCCGTTCCATGGTCTATCTGTTGGCCATGCGGGGCCTGGGAAAAGAGGGAGTCGGCCTGGGGAACATGCAGGCGACCACACCGGTCGACCTTACGTTCTACTTCCCCGGCTACACGGAAGGCGGGTTCTCCGGAGACCTCGCACGGACCGGATTGGCGATCAACATGTACCAAAGGATGCCCCAGTTGCCGTCCATGAACCCCTATGCCAGGCAGATGGTGCCGAGAATCAATGTGCCGGAAGCGATCCTTGAGGGAAAAACCAAGGGCTATGGCAACATAATGGAATCACAACACGTTGAACACCAGTTCCAGACCTTTGAGTATCCGCACCCGGGTTATTCGAAGGTTAAAATGTACTACAGGTATGGCGGGTCCTTCATCGGGACCATGCCTGAATCAAATCGTTACGTAAAGGCATACAGGACCGACGAAGTGGAATGTGTCGTGAACCAGTCCATCTGGCTGGAAGGCGAGGCCACGTTTGCAGATATCATCCTGCCTGCCTGTACGAACTTTGAGAGGTGGGACATCAGCGAGGCGGCAAATCCGGGAGGATATGGTTTCGGTGCACAATCACAGCTGAACCACCGCGTTATAACGTTGCAGCATAAGTGTATAGAACCCCTGGGAGAGTCGAGATCGGATTACGAAATATTTTATGAGTTGTCTAAGAGGCTTAACCTCGCAGGATATTATTCAGAGGGGTGCACCGAATTGGACTGGGTGAAAAAGACGTTTGATGCCACGGACCTGCCAAAACACATCTCCTGGAAAGACTTCATGAAAAAAGGCTATTTTGTGGTTCCCGCGCCGAAGGAAGAACTGAAACAAAAACCCGGTTACCGGTGGTTCGCCGAAGGAAGAAATAATGATACATATAAGCTCGGGCCGCTACCGGCGGACATGAAAGACGGCATGGCCAATGAGGGCCTGCAGACACCGTCGGGGAAGATAGAATTTGTCGCCACGACCTTGAAAAGATATGACCCCGATGATCCCGAGAGACCGCCGATGAGTAAGTATATCCCCTCCTGGGAGGGCCATCATACGACCGATCTTTTGCGAAAATATCCTCTGCAGATGCTAACCCCGCATGCACGCTACACCTTCAACACGATGAATGACGGCAAGAGCAGTTGCGTGAACGATGTCAAAGACCACCGGGTTTTGATCGACGGTTATTACTATTGGATTGTCCGGATGAACACGGGAGATGCAAAGGAGAGAGACATCAGAAACAATGATTTGGTAAAAGTATTCAACGACCGCGGGGTGGTGATCTGTGCAACACAAGTCACGGAGCGGCTTCCGAAAGGCACGGTTCATTCTTACTCATCCTCGGCAATATATGATCCAATAGGCGAGCCGGGGACATCTCCTGACCGAGGAGGCTGTGTCAACCTTCTCACGCCCAAGAGACCCATTATCTCAAGATCAAGCTCATGCGCAGCAAATTCCAACCTTGTTCAGATCGAAAAGTGGGGAGGAATGTAGAATGAAAAAATGGAATATGATCATCGATGTTAAAAATTGTGAAGATTGCAATTGTTGTTTTCTGGCCTGTAAGGATGAGCATGTAGACAATGATTTTCCTCCCCACTCCTCTTCTCAGCCCACACATATACACCGCTGGATCAATATTATGCGCAAGGAAAGAGGCCAATTCCCATTAATTGATGTCGCCTATCTGCCCATACCATGCATGCACTGCGACAATGCGCCGTGTATAAAGAATGCGGCGGATAATGCGGTGTATAAGAGAAATGATGGTATCGTCATCATTGACCCCATACAATCGAAGGGACAGAAGGATCTTGTAAAGAGTTGCCCCTATGGCGCTATCTGGTGGAATGACGAAAAGGAAATACCTCAGAAGTGCACTTTTTGTGCTCATCTTCTCGATGATGGATGGCAAAAATCAAGATGCGTCCAGGCTTGTCCGACAGGAGCGCTGAGAATGCTTCATGTTGAAGATTCAGAAATGGAGAAGGTCATACAGGACGAGAGGCTGGAAGTCCTTCATCCTGAATATCAAACAAAACCTCGCGTATACTATAAGAATCTCTACCGCTACTTTAAATGTTTTATTGCCGGCAGTATTGCGCTGAAACATGACGGTATTGAAGATTGTGTCGAAGGGGCATCAGTGGCCCTTTATCATAATGGAGAAAAGCTGTCTGTGACGAAAACTGATAAATTTGGCGATTTTAAGTTCGATAAACTCGAACCTGACAGCGGTTTGTATAAAATCAGCGTGGAAAGTGCGGAATTGGAGAAGAAGATTATTGAAATCGATTTGAAGGAAAGTTGCAACGTGGGTACGATCCTTCTCCATAAACGGTGATCAGGACTTGCATACGCCGCCTGATCGAGAGCATCGGTGCCGGGGGAGGGTTCATCCTCAGCTCGGGCTGTTCTCTGCCGGCAAACGCGAAACCCGGGAACGTCATGGCCATGACGGAAGCCGCTGAAGAGTGGGGGCGCTATGAATGAGAAGCTTGCGATCGACCTGACAGGGCATGTTGCCCTGGTCACCGGTGCCTCGCGCGGGCTGGGCCGTTCGATTGCGCTTACCCTTGGTCGGGCCGGTGCCCGTGTTGCTGTCACGGACCTGCTGGTGGAAACTGAAAAAATAGATACCCATGAGGCAGCAAAATATGGCCTTCTGGCCGGGTATTTTGCCGGGACGCACGTCGTGAGGACAAAGGCGACGGCCGACGAAATAACAGCGGCGGGGGGGCAGGCCTGTGCCTTCAAAATGGATGTGACCAGGCGCGATGAGATAGAGCAGGTCGTCGGTGAGATATCGGATTCACTGGGTGAGGTCGATATCCTTGTGAACAACGCCGCGGTGATGGACAACTTCGGTTTTCTGGAAGCCCAGGACCTGGAACTCTGGGAGCGGGATATCCGGATCAATCTGACGGGGGCCTTCAACTGCATCAAAGCGGTCTGGCCCGGTATGATGAAGAAGAAATGGGGGAGGATTATCACGGTTTCATCAATAGCTGGACAGATGGGTGCATACGCGCAGCCGAGCTACGGTGCCTCCAAGGCCGGACTGGTCGGCCTGACGCGGTCTCTCGCCCTGGAAGGCGCGCGGCACGGGGTGACCGTCAATGCGGTCCTGCCGGGATTGATCGGCACCGAGGCGGTGAAGCTTCAGAAACCTGATATGAAGGAACGGTTTAAAGATCGAATTGCAATGAAACGCCTGGGGGAGCCCGAGGAAGTCGCTTCTGTAGTGGCCTTCCTTGCTTCCGGGATGTCCGGCTATATCACGGGGGCCGCGATCCCGGTTACCGGTGGCGTTGACTTGCTCACGTTTTAAATTGCCGATTACCATGAAACTGCGCAGGTATAACATTTCAAAACAGACCGTTGAATTCAGGAGACCCAATTTCGGAAAGGCCATTACTGACAATCTTGCGACGATCTCCGTGGATCCTGACGTTCTTGACATGGCTTCCGAAACGCAACCACTGCTGGAACTGATCCGGCCGATGGCCAAATTCCACCTTGTGACAAAGGTGGAGATTCCCAAACTGGCGCGGCGGGGCAAGCTCATTGAATACGGCTGGGGCGTCATCCGGTCGCTTGTCATGATGAACGTGATGCAGCACCCGGGAATGAACCCGGTTTCTCGGAACAGGCAGTCCAACCTGACGGACCTGAAAAAGGAGATCGCGGAATATGCCCGGGAGCGGGGATACATCTGCGGCTTCACAAAGATCGACCGCCGGTTCATTGCCGAAGGTGATGACCGTCTGTTTCCCTATGACACAGCGCTTGTTCTGGGAATGGAAATGGACAGGGAACTTCTTGATGAGGTCCCTTCTCCCGGAAAGAGGCTCTTTGATTTCGAGATATACGTGAGATCGGGAAGGCTTGTTTTTGACGTGGCCCGTTTTATCAGAAGCAGAGGATATAGATGCTTCGTTCGAGCACCTTTTGACGGGGGAGTAAAGTACCCGCCCCATGCGGTGATGGCGGGTCTCGGTGAACTGGGGGCGAACGGAGTGGTTATCACCCGGGAATTCGGGCCCCGGGTGAGATGGTGCATGATCAGCATCAATGCCGATATCGAGCTCGATGAACCGGTAAACCTGAACATGGCGGACTTCTGTGATGATTGCCGGCTGTGCATCAGGGCCTGTCCCGGCGGGGCCATTCCGGAAGAGCGCTTCTGGTGGCGAGGCGTGAACAAGCGAAAGATCAACGACAGCCGCTGCTATCCGTTTTTTATCAAATACGAAGGTTGCGGTCTGTGTTTGAAGGTCTGCCCGATTCACAGGTTCGGCTACGATGCGTGCATGGAGTGGTACATGAAGGATGGAATAGTGCTCGGGAAGCGGGCCTGACAGCACTCACCGGATCCGATTTTGACAGGTCTCCCTCCATGCGGTATAGACTCCAAGATCATGAAAAATAGAAGGACATGATGATGAAAAACACATCCTTTATGAAGATATCGGAATTATCGGAATTAACGGGTGTCTCCGCCTCGACCATCCGTTACTATCTCAGGGAAGGACTTATCAACCCTCCGGTCAGGACGGGGAAGACCATGGCATACTATGACGAAGGTCACGTCAAGCAACTCGAATTGATCAAGGAGATCCAGGATGGAGAGAAACTCCCCCTCCGTTTTGTGAAAAAGATGATGGAAAAGATAGAGAAGGAAACCCTGAGCGGCCAGCAGGGTGCCGCCAGAACGAACCGCCGCGAAGAGATCATCAAGGCGGCGATCAGCCTGTTCCGTGAAAAGGGATACGAGAATACCAGCATTACCGATATTGTTGACAGGGCCCGGGTCGGCAGGGGGACCTTTTATCTCAATTTCGACAACAAGGAAGAGCTGTTCATCGAATGCGCCGATAAGATATTTTTTGCCATGTATGATGATGTCTGGCAGGAAATCAAGAATGAGAAGGATATGATCGAACGACTCAAAAAACGGGGTCTTGCCTTTTACCGTTCCTATCCCCAGTGGCAGGACATGATGAACCTCATAAGAGGTGCCGCCGTCGGAAAACGGGGACCCCTCGCGGAAAAACTGAAACAGGTCATGCACCAGATCATCGACCCGATCAGTCATGATGTGCAGCGGGGGATCGAGCAGGGCGCCATACGTGACCTTAACAGCACCCTCGTGGGATTTATGCTGATGGGGATGTCGGAATATATCTCCTATCTCATTTATGAAGACGAAGCCTTCGACCGGGAAAGTACCTACGAGACTGTCTGGAACATTCTCGGAAGCGGTATCGAGAAAAAGAAATAATCACTGAACATTGTGAATACCGTCAACGGCCCGCTCCGGGTGATCCCGGGAACGCATGTGCCCGCCCTCTCTGGGAGATTGACAGCGTCCGCGTTTTCGGGCAATATTGTTCCGGCGATCACACATGCCGCGTGTCATGCCGGACGTGATCCGGGGAATCGTGAAAGGAGGGTCGTGACATGGATGTCCTGATACTCTCGCGGATTCAGTTCGCCGCCGCCACCTATTTTCATTTTCTTTTTGTCCCCCTGACTCTGGGGTTGTCCATCATTATCGCCATCATGGAGACCATCTACGTCAGGAGCGGCGATACCGATTACCTGCGGATGACGAAATTCTGGGGAAAGATCTTTGTCATTAACTTCGTGGTGGGAGTGGTGACGGGCATCACCCTGGAATTCCAGTTCGGTACGAACTGGTCCCGTTACTCACAGTACGTGGGTGATGTATTCGGGCCCCTGCTGGCGATCGAAGCGACAGCGGCATTTTTCCTGGAATCGGTGTTTCTCGCCGTCTGGATATTCGGCTGGAAAAGACTTTCACCGAAGGCCCACGTGGCGGCCATCTGGCTCGTGGCCTTTGCCTCGACCCTGTCGGCCCTCTGGATACTCGTGGCCAATTCCTGGATGCAACACCCCGTGGGATATGTCCTGCGGAACGGCAGGGCCGAGTTGGCAAACCTGCTCGATATCGTGACCCAGAGCTATTCCGTGCTTACCTTTCTCCATGCCACTTCGGCATCTTACGTGGTGGCGGGGTTTTTCGTCATGGGCGTCAGCGCCTTCCACCTGCTTCGGAACAGTCACCGCCTTCTCTTCGAAAAGTCGTTCAGGATCGGGCTTTATTTTTCCCTGATCTTCTCGATCTTCGTTGTCGCCGAAGGTCACATGCACGGTGCCGACCTGGCTGAAAAACAACCGGCGAAGCTGGCGGCCCTCGAATCCCTCTGGGAAACCCAGGCCTACGCGCCGCTCTACCTGCTGGCTGTTCCCGGCATGGACAATGAAGGCAATGTCCTCGAATTCGGACGCGTTCCGGGGGTCATGAGCCTCCTCGCCCACCACCGGCCCGACGCCGTGGTGACGGGGCTCAACGATATACCGAAAGAGCTGCGGCCTCCCGTGGCCCCCGTTTTTTATTCGTTCAGGTTCATGGTCGTCCTGGGAGGGCTCTTTGTCCTGCTCACGCTGTATGGCTGGCTCCGGCGCAACAGGCTTTCCGAGAGCAGGACATTTCTCAGGATCCTGGTCTATGCCGTTCCGCTTCCCTATATCGTCTGCCTTGCGGGCTGGACCGTGACGGAAGTGGGAAGACAGCCCTGGATCGTGTACGGCCTGATGAAAACGGCCGACGCCGTTTCGCCCATTGCGGCCGGGCACGTGGCGGTATCCCTGTGGGCATTCATCATCGTTTATTCCCTGGTCGGCGTCGGGGCCTTCGCCATGATGCTCCGGATCATTCGTAAAGGACCGGCGGAAGATGCGCGAAAGGAGGTGTCCAGCCATGCTTGAAACGCTGTGGTTCTTTCTGTGGGGGTTGCTCTGGGCCGTCTATTTCATGCTTGACGGGTTCGACCTGGGACTGGGTATCCTGCTTCCCGTCACCTCGAAAAGAGATAAGGAAACGCGCGCGCTCTACCGTGCCATGGGGCCCTTCTGGGACGGAAACGAGGTCTGGCTGGTCGCCGCCGGGGGAGTGACCTTCGCCGCATTTCCCACGGCCTATGCCGTCATGTTCAGTTCCCTCTATGCCCCGCTCCTGTGCGTGCTCTTTGCGCTTATCATTCGCGCCGTCGCCGTCGAGTTCCGGGGGCAGCTTGAGGCGAGCGCCTGGCGTGCCTTCTGGGATGCCTGCCTCTGGGCGAGCAGTTTCGCGGCGGCCTTTCTCTTCGGTCTCATCTTCGCGAACCTCTTCCGGGGGATCCCCCTGAACGAGGACGGCCTGTTTCAGGGTTCACTGCTCGCGCTGTTCAACCTGTACGGTGTATCGGGCGGCGCTTTCTTCCTCATTGCCTTCATGTTCCACGGCTCGCTCTGGCTGGTGATAAAATCGGACGGAAAATTGAGGAGCCGGGCCATCGTGGCGGCCGTGTCTTCCTGGACGGCGGTGACCCTGGCGGCACTGCTCTTTCTCATTCTTTCAGGGTTCAGAACGGACCTCTACGTTAATTATGTGAATATGCCGGTCCTCTTCCTGATCCCCGGGGCCGCCATCGCAGCGCTCCTGGCCGCCCGGATATTCATCAGCCGCCGTTCGTGGTGGAAGGCCTGGTTTTCTTCCGCGATCTTCATCGTGGCGGCCACCTTTTTCGGCATCGCCGGTCTCTATCCCTACATCCTGCGGTCGACCCTTGACGAACGGTTCGGCATCACGTTATATGAAGCCGCGTCGAGCCCGCTGACCCTGAAGACGATGCTCGTGGTCGTCTGCATCTTTGTCCCCCTGGTCCTCGTGTATCAGGGGTGGGTGTACTGGTTGTTCAGGGACAGGATAGAAGACGGCGATACGGCGGCGGGGGAACCGTACTGAATTGAAAGAACAACGGACGGAACGAAAGACGACATGAAGGCAATAGACCTGCGAAGCGATACGGTGACGATGCCCACACCGGTCATGATGGACGCCATCATGAAGGCCGACCTGGGAGATGATGTGTTCGGCGAGGACCCGACCACAAGAAGGTTCGAAGAACTGGCGGCGGAGACGCTCGGCATGGAATCGGCCATGCTGGTCGCCAGCGGCACCATGGGAAACCTGGTGTCCCTCCTGACCCATTGCGGCCGGGGAGATGAAGTGATCCTTGGTGACGAGGCACACATATTTCATTACGAGGCGGGAGGCATGTCCGCCCTGGGAGGCATCATGCCGCATCTGGTGCCGAACAACGCGGATGGGACAATGGCCCTGAAGGACATTGAAGGGGCCGTTCGGGGGGACAACATCCATTACCCCCGCACCCGGCTGATCTGCCTTGAAAATACCCACAACCGGTGTAACGGAGCCCCCCTGACGGCCGAATACACCGGTGCCGTGATCGGCCTCGCCCGCTCTTACGGCCTGAAGGTGCATCTCGACGGTGCCCGTATATTCAATGCCGCCGTGGCCCTCAACGTTCCCGCCCGCGAGCTTGCCCGCGGTGTCGATTCCGTCAGTTTCTGCCTGTCCAAGGGCCTTTCGGCGCCTGTCGGTTCCGTTGTATGCGGTTCTCATAAATTCATTAATGAGGCACGCCGGCTTAGAAAGGCGATCGGCGGAGGCATGCGCCAGACGGGGATACTGGCGGCGCCCGGCATGGTCGCTCTCCGTGAAATGACGGAACGGCTGGCCGAGGACCACGAAAACGCGCGCCTGCTCGCTGAGGGCATCGCCGGTATTCCGGGCTTCTCCGTTGCCGTTGACCAGGTGAGGACGAATATCGTCTTCTTCACCCTGGAGAATGAAGGGCTGTCCGATGACGACTTTCTCGCGGAAACGGCGAAGCGGGGCCTCCTTCTCCTTAATCTCGGCCCGGCCCGTTTTCGGGCCGTCACCCATTACGGCATTACAAAAGATGACATAAAGAAGGCCCTGTCCCTGCTCGAAACGGTTATCGAGCGGAAATGACCGTGCCCGCATCCGTCATTCCCTGTGAAATTCTTCCGTGATATTTTTCTGATGATTTTTCTTCCGATTTATGCATAATCCCTCTTTTCAATTCATGATCATGAGGTCATACAAGGAGGTACAATGTATGTGGATAGTATGTAAGAAGTTGATTTCATTGGTCCTTATCGTGTGCGTCGTGACGCTGCCGGTGCAGGTGTATGCCTATGGCGGTGGTGGCGGTGACGGCGGTGGTGGTGACACGAAGGACCTGGCGAGTGCCGGTGCCGGTGTCGGGGGGCCGCCTTTAACGTTTACGCCGCCCGACGATCTGCCCTTTGACATTCCTGATGACTATGAGAATCCGGAAAGTGAAGTCGCCGGCGGTACGGAAGCCCTCACCTACAAGTCACCCAACAAGGACATTTCACAGGCCCTGTCGCAATGGATGAGCCAGAAATATCACTCGCTGACAGCCAGGCTTCACAGCGCCATGGCGTCGGCCTATGGTGTCATGGGCAGCGTCTGCAGTTTCGTCAAGGTAAATGCGAAAATTGCCATCGCCACCATGGCTTTTATCGGCGCCGTCGCGGGTCTGATCGCCATGGCGCCGGCGGCGGCGGCCGCTGTCGGCATTACCATTGCAGGAGCCAAGGCAACCGCTGCGGCCTATGGTGCGGCGGCCCTTGTAACGGGTGCCCTTATGGCGGGTGCCGAACAATATGACAAGAGCCTTGAAGAAGGAAAGAGCCAGACCGATGCCGCTGCCGACGGGCTGACCACCGGCGTGGGAAAAGGTGTCATCGACCAGGCTATCAACATGAATCCTGCTTTCGGGACGATCGATCTCATCCAGAAGGCGGGGACTGGGAAGGGACTTGGTGACCAGGCCCTTGAGGGAACCACGGGGGGAGGGACTCCCAATCTCGGTTTCGCCCCCATGGCCCCCATAGACGCCTGATGACAGACAGGAGGTAACACAATGAAAAGAAACATTAATTATATATGTGTGGCGATACTGATGGGGATCCTCCTGTTTCCTCTTACCGGCTGCAAGGAGCAGATGCAGGCGCTCACGGCGCCCATCGCCGGAAGCTCGGAAAAGGTCGAGGCGCGGTCGATCTACCTGCCGAACCAGTCGATTCCGGCTGATATCAAGCTGGTTTCTGCGGCCGTCGGTGTTTCCGCGTACGGAGAAGACCCTCAGAAGGTTGCCGGCGTCAGGATGGAACGGGCCATTGAAAAGCCCTGGAACGACCTTGTTCCCTCAAATTTCCTGCTCGCGCAGCACAAGATCATCGAGTATGGTCCCTCAACGGAATTTTACCAGTCCATGAGCCTTGCCGGATCCCTTGATTTTCAGGACCATCTGGGACGCCGGACGATCCTCCTCTTTGATGCCACGTACCGCGTCGAGGGATCGGGGGTGACCATTTCCCGCTGCGGTGTCGCGCCCGTCTTTCCCGATGAACCGCAGGTCGTTGCCCTGGTCGTGCCGGGGAATAAAATTCCCAGGAACACGAAGAAGATCATGAGTTCCTTTGAATCCCTCTACCGATTCGCCCTGGCGAATTCGATTCCCATGGACAAACCGGGTACCCTTCCCCCCGGGGACAATCTGTATGTCGTCTTCTGCTTCGTCATGGACCGCCTGTCGGTGACGGCCGACATCAAGTTCATGGTCGATGACGAGAAGACACGGTCCCAAGGATACTGTGATTCAACCCGGTATTACGATTACGACGGCTGGCGCGTGGCGATGCTGCCCGGCACCTTCAAGCTTCTCGACGAGAAACCGCTCTACTTCAAGTTGAGTTACCGCCCGGGCAAGGAACAGCCCATTATGCGGCGCTATGAGCGTCAGATAGCCATGTTCGGGACCTTTGACCGGGAGACCCTGCGCGAGGCCCAGAACCGTCCGGAACTCGAGATGATCCTGCCCTTTGAGACTGCAACGGCGCCCATCGACCCGAACGTGAAGAACCGCTGGGAATCGGCTGTCGTGAAATACCCCGAAGTGAAGAGCATGGACGTGATGCAGGGATTAACATCGGTGTTCGGCGGCGGAGAGAAAAAACCCCAGCAGCGTGAACAGGTTATTCC